>DASTSZ010000052.1:0-2046 GCA_035760425.1 Candidatus Eiseniibacteriota bacterium
GGCGGCGACCATCCCCGCGAGCGCGGCGGCCCTCCCGACTCCGATTCGGGCGCAGACGTCGAGCGCGAGTGCGACGTTCTCCGCGTGCTCCACATAGGAGAAACGAGCGAGGTCGGCTTCCGTCACGGTCGAGGCGTCCGAGAGCCGCAGGGACGATCCCCGTGCGGCGGCCTCCGCTTCCAGAATGGACCTGCGCTCCCGTTCCGCCGTGAAGACGATCCCCCGAACGGGCATCGTCATGGCCAGGACTCGGGCGGCGTCGTCGACGCTCGGCCCCATGACATCGAGATGGTCCGCGCGCACATTCGTGATCACGCCGATCGTGGAGCGGACCAGCCGCTGCTCGGTGATCGGTTGGAGATCGGGTGCGACGGCCATGCACTCGATGACGAGCGCCTCGGCCCGCTCCTCCACGGCGCGCCGGACGATTCGGATTTGCTCGATGATGTTGGCGCGACCCGGTCGGTAGACATCGACCTCGGTTCCGTCCGGGAGGATCATGCGGGCCATCGTTCCCGTGGTCTTGGCGAACGTCCGGAGGCCGCCCGCGCGGAGGCCCGCCGCGATCAGGCGAGTCACGGAGGACTTGCCCCGAGTTCCGTTCACGTGGACGCGAAGGGGTATGGCGGCGAGGTTCTTGGCGTGTCGGCGGCTCTCGAGTACGCCGAACGCGGCGAGCCCGAGAATCAGGACGGCGGGCACCGCGATCATCGCGGTGCGCCCGGGCGGGGCCCTGCGGACATGGGGATCGAGGTCCTTCTTGGGCGATTCGAGTCGCGGCCGCGCGCCGGCCGTCGCGCCCCCCATCAAACGACAGCTAGAGAATAGCACCGCGAGGGTTGGCCCGGGTGCCACATCCCGTGGAGACGTCCCTCCTAGAAGAGGCCCGGCGGAAGCCCCATGCCGCCCGTGACGCGCTTCATTTCCGTCTCGACCATCGTCGAGATCTTGCCGCGCGCGTCGCGGCAGGCGGTGAGGACGAGATCCTCGAGGAGATCGGCCTCGTCGGGCCGGACGACCTCGGGGTCGATGGAGATCGCCGTGATCTCGTTCGCGCCGTTCATGGTGACCTTGACCTTGCCGCCGCCCGACGTGCCGATCTGCTCGCGGCCCCGGAGTTCTTCCTGGAGCGCGGCGATCTTCGTCTGAAGCGCTTGGGCCTGCTTCATCATCTGCTGGATGTTCACGCCTTCCCCTCCTTCGGCGCCGAACCGGCCGCGCCGCCGGCCGGGGCGGCCGCGACGCGCGCCTCGGGCGCCTCCACCACTTCCCCGTCGAAGAGATCGACGATGCGCCGCACGAGCGAATCCCCCGCGCCGACCGACGCGACGTCCGAGCCCTCCTCGCCGCGACCCGTCACCAGCGCCTCCCGCGCCTCGCGCTCGGCGCGCGTTCGCTGGGCGGCCTGCTCGGGGCCGGCTTCGCGCACCACGCACTGGAAGGCAAGTCGCCGGCCGAACCCGCGCTCGAGTTCCTGCTGGATCAGTTCGCGGTTCTCCTTCATCTCGAGCATCGCCTTGTGGAACGAGTGCTCGGGCGAGAGCGCGACGGTGAACTGCGACCCCGACACGCCGATGAAGAAGCCCTCCTCGAGGCAGGTGCCGAGGAGGAGTTTCCGCTCCTTCACGCGCTCCACGACGAAGCGCCAGCGATCGGAGTCGCCGCCGAGGGGCGCGGGCGCGAGCGAGAGGGCGGAATCGTCCGAGCCGGACGCGGCGAGATCCTCGCCCGAGGTGACGATGCCGAGCGCCGGCTTCGGGGTCGGGCTCGGCGTCGCGCGAGGAAGCGCGGTCTGGCTGACGGCGCTCGGCGCGGACGGTGGCGCGGACGGCGGCGCGGCGCGGCGTTCGGCGCGCGGAATCTCGTGGGTCGAGAGCGTCTCGGCGCGCGGCGGATCGCTCGCCGCGCCCCGCGGGGCGCTTCCCCCGCCGGCGCCGCTCGCGCCCGATCCCCCGCCCAGTCTCGACTCGATCGATTCGAGGCGGCGGATCAGCGTGTCGACCGCGCCGGCGGTCGGCAGCGTGCAGAGGTCGACCAGGCAGACTT
>DASTSZ010000053.1:0-5906 GCA_035760425.1 Candidatus Eiseniibacteriota bacterium
TCGCGGTGAAGACCCTGAAGAACGGCCTCACCGTCATCGTCTGGCCCGATCACGACGTGCCGAATGTGGCGATGTACACGTTCTACCGGGTCGGAAGCCGCAACGAGCGGCCCGGGATCACCGGCATCTCTCACTTCTTCGAGCACATGATGTTCAACGGATCGAAGACGTATCCGTCGGGCGCCTACGATCGCCTGCTCGAAGCGGCGGGCGGGAGCAACAACGCCTACACGACCGAGAACGTCACCGCCTATCAGAACTGGATTCCGAAGGGCGCGCTCGAGACGATCTTCCGACTCGAAGCCGATCGCATCTGCTGCCTCGCCCTCGACTCCACCGCCGTGGCGAGCGAACGCGGCGTCGTCTACTCCGAACGCCGCACGACGACGGACGACAGCCCCGAATCGTTCCTCGACGAACAGGTGCAGGCGGCGGCGTTCGTCGCGCACCCCTACGGAATGCCGGTCATCGGGTGGCCCAGCGACATCGAGCGCTGGTCCCAGCGCGATCTCCAAGATTGGTTCCGCACGAACTACGCGCCCAACAACGCCACGATGATCTTCGTCGGCGACGTGACGCCGGCGGAGATCTTCGCGCTCGCCGCGACGCACCTCGAGGCGATTCCCGCGCAGACGCCGCCGCCCGCCGTTCGAACCGTGGAGCCGCCGCAGCTCGGCGAGCGCCGCGTGCTGGTGCGACGGCCGGGCCAGGTCCCGTACCTCCAGATGGCGTTTCACGCGGGGCGCGCGAACGACCCCGACGTCGAGACGCTCGACCTCCTGAGCACGATCCTCACGGGCGGGGAGTCGAGCCGGCTCTACCGCCGTCTCGTCGACCGCGACCAGGCCGCGATCGGCCTCTACGACTACTTCCTTCGCGGCTTCGATCCGGGGCTCTATCGGATCAACATCACCGTCTCGCCCGAGAAGGGCGTCGAGGCGTGCGAGAAGGCGCTCCTGGAGGAACTCGCGCGCGTGGGCCGCGAAGGCGTCACGCCGGCGGAGTTGTCGAAGGCGAAGAACGTGGCGATCATGGGCTTCTGGCGGCGCATGGCCACGATCGACGGCAAGGCCGCGACCCTCGGCGACGCGCAGGTCTTCCGGGGCGATTGGCGCGACGCCTTCGCCGCGCCCGATCGTTACGCGCGGGTGACCGCGCGCGACATCCAGGCCGCGGCGCGCCGGCTCTTCGACGACAAGAACCGAACCGTGGGCGTCTTTCTTCCGGAGAACGAGCCGGTGGCGGCCGCCGCGAAGGGAGGTGCGCGATGAGGAACCGACGTGTTTCGACCGCCGCGCGTCGCGTCGCGTCGATGCTCGCGCTCCTGGCCGCGATGGCGGGAGGCCGCCTCGCCGAGGCGCAGTCGATCCGGCTTCCGGAGATTCGGGATCTCACGCTGCCCAGCGGCGCCCGCGTGCTCCTCGCGGAGCGCCACGACGTGCCGCTCGTCGCCATGAGCGCGTTCCTGCGCGGAGGGGGGCAGACCGATCCGGAGGGGAAGGAAGGGCTCGGCGCGCTGACCGCGGAGATGCTTCGAAAGGGCGCGGGCGCGCGGAGCGCCTCCCAGATCGCGGACGCGCTCGACGGCGTCGGCGCCGCGTTCGCCACCGGCGCGGGGATGGAGACCTTCTACGTCACCGGCGAGTTCATGAAGGGCGATGTCGATCTCATGATCGATCTCGCGAAGGACGTCCTCCGGAATCCGACCTTCCCCGACTCGGAGTTCGTCAAGCTGCGAAGCCAAACCGTCGAGGGCTTGCTCGCCCTGAAGGACGATCCGGGGAACGTCTACCGCGCCTACGGCGGCGCCTACTTCTACGGCGCGCATCCGTACGGGCGGCCCGTCGGCGGCGATGAGGCGACGGTCGCCGCGCTCACGCGGGAGGACGTGCTTCGCTGCTATCGCGACCAGTTCGGCGGGGACCGCCTCATCTTCGTCGTCGTCGGCGACTTCGCCGCCTCGGCGATGGAGGCGAAGATCCGCGCCGCCTTCGGGGACTGGCGGAAGGCCGCGGCGGCGCACCCCGTGATTCCGGCGCCGGAGCGGGTCGGCGGACGGCGCGTGCTCATCGTCGACAAGGCCGACGCGACGCAAACCTACTTCTGGATCGGAAATCGCGGCGTTTCCGCGACCGATCCCGATCGGGACGTGCTCGACGTCGCGAACACGGCGTTCGGCGGCACCTTCGCGTCGCTCCTCAACTCTGCGCTTCGGATCAAGTCGGGGCTCACGTACGGGGCGAGCTGCCGCCTTCAGCGCTTGACGGCGGGCGGCGCGATCGGGATCGGCTCCTACACGAAGACCGAGTCGACGGCGAAGGCGATCGACCTGGCGCTCCTGGTGCTCCGCGACTTCCGTACCGCGGGCCTGCAAGCGGAGAAGCTCTCGGCCGGTCGGAACTACATCAACGGGCAGTTCCCGACGGATCTCGAAACGGCCGGGCAACTGGCGGGCGCGCTCGCCGCGAACGCCTTCTACGGACTCGGTCGGGAGGAGATCACCGGCTACCCCGCACGCATCGCCGCGGTCGACAGCGCCGCGGTCTATCGCGCGGTGACTCGCGTCTATCCGCCCGACAAGGATCTGGTGCTGGTGATGGTGGGGAACGCGGCCAAACTCCGAGCGGTGGCGAAGCGCTATGGCCCCGTGTCCGAAATCCCGCTCTCGCGCCCCATGATCGAAGCGCTGCGAAGCGTGCGCGCGGGGGGCGCCGGCGCCTCGGCACGCTAGTTGCGATATCTCTCGCGCATGATCGACTCGACTTCCGGTGCATCCGTAAATGCTTGCGGCGCAAAGCCGCGGAGGAGGGAATTCATCATGCGACGAGTCACACTGTGGACGATCGGTCTCGGGATCGCGATGACCGCCATCGCGGCGGAGCCGGCGCTGGCTCAACCGCGCCAGAACGCCCGGGAAGGCGTGCAGAACGAGCGCGAGATCCGCGCGGACAGGGCGCAGCTGGCGGGCGACATGGCGGACGTCCGCTGGCTCGAGCGGGCGCTCGCCCGCCTCGACCGCGCGCACGCCGAGCGGCGCCGCCGCGACGAGGATCGGATCCGGAAGGAGATCCGAGTCTTCCTGCGCAAGGAGACGGCGGAGGCGCGGCGAGACCTGGCGCAGGACAAGCGCGAAGTCGCGCGGAGCGTGCAGGAGCGGGAGAGCGAGCGTCGCGAGGTCGTGCGGGACGCGCGCGAACTGGAGCGCGAACGCGCCGAGGGCGGGCGGGGCGACGTGAACGACGCGCGGCGCGACCTTCGCCGCGACGTGCGGGACCTTCGCGACGACCGCCGCGATCTGCGCGACGACGTCCGCGACGCCGGCGCCAGCAAGCGGCGGCTCGAGCGGCAGAAGGCGATTCTGGCGGAACTGCGGCGCATTCAGCCCGACGTCCGCCGCCGCATTCTCCCCGCGATGAACCGGGAGCGGGCCCTCTTCGACGAGTTCCTGAGAATCGCGAAGGAAGACGCCCGCGAGTCGGGCCGCGAGCTGATGGAAGATCGCGGCGAGCGCCGCGAGGACATCCGCGAACGGCTGGACGATCGGCGGGAGCGGCGCGAAGGCCGATAGCGGGGAAGACGAGAGACTAAACCGAACCGGCCGGGCCCTCCTCGGGCTCCGGCCGGTTCTTCGTTTCATTCGGCGACGGCGTTCCCGGCGCGCGCTTCCGTTCCCGCCCCGCCTCCTTCACCGCGCGCGCCAGGATGTATTCGATCTGGCCGTTCACGCTTCGCAACTCGTCCCCGGCCCACTTCTCGAGCGCGTCCCAGAGACGCGGATCGATTCGCAGGAGGAAGGCTTTCCGGGGCGCCATCGCGTCGGCTCCGATCCCGCTCTACGTGTTCAGCGTGCCGGTGTTGAGGACCGGCGTGGCGGCCCGCTCGCCGCAGAGGACCACGAGAAGGTTCGAGACCATCGCCGCCTTCCGCTCGTCGTCGAGTTCGATCACGTTGTTCCGCTTCAGACGCTCGAGCGCCATCTCCACCATGCCGACCGCGCCGTCGACGATCTTCTGGCGCGCCGCGATGATGGCCGCCGCCTGCTGGCGCTGCAGCATGGCGCCCGCGATCTCCTGCGCGTAGGCGAGGTGGCTGAGCCGCGCCTCCATCACGTCGACGCCCGCCTGCTGCAGGCGCTCTTGGAGCTCCTGGCGCAGCGTCTGCGACACGCGATCGGTGCTCCCGCGAAGCGAGAGGCCTTCGTGGTCCTCGGCGTCGTAGGGGTATTCGCTCGCGAGGTGGCGGACCGCCGTTTCGCTCTGAACCGAGACGAACGAGTCGTAATCCTCGACATCGAACGTCGCCTGCGCCGTGTCGCGCACGCGCCAGACGACGACGGCCGCGATCTCGACCGGATTGCCCGCCTTGTCGTTCACCTTGATGGTGTGCCCGTTCAGGCTTCGCGTCCGAAGCGAGATCCGCTTCTTCAAGTTGAACGGGTTGGTCCACCACCAGCCCGCGTCCCGCACCGTTCCGACGTACGTGCCGAAGAAGACGAGCACGACCGCCTGGTTCGGCTGCACCGTGAAGAGCCCGGTGAAGGCGAGGATCGAGAGGAGCATGAGGGGCAGGGAATAGACGAGGAGCCCCGGATTCTCCCTCGTGATGGCGCCGACGAAGAAGTTGATCGCGAAAGCCAACAAGATCAGGCCGGCCACAAGTCCGAGTGGGCCGCTCCACGCGGCGACTTTCCGTTCGTTCGTCATGATGACGCAGACCTCCCACGGGCCAAGGTTGTTCGGTGACTCGATACTAATATGATATCACAATGATACCGAAAGTCAAGGGGGACCAGCGGAGGCGGAGTCAGCCGGATGGAGCGGTTATAAATGTTTCTATTTCAAATAGATGTGCGATTGAATCGGAGGCTTGCCTGCTAGCCTACGGCGTCGTCCTCGACCTCTGGGCAGGTCGGTTCGAGGTCGTACCCGACGTGGTAATAGAACAGCACGGCACTCTCGCCGCGATATGGGGGGCGCCCTTCCCAGATCTCGAGTAGAAGCCCCTCGATGCTACTGCACTGGCTATAGCGCTCGATCAGCCCGTCGGCGTCTACATCGGACTCGACGCGGCCATCGTGGATCGAGAATCGAGAGCGGGGGCAGACGACCCCGAAGCCGATTGTCGACTGGATCTCGTCGGACGCATCGATGCGTAGGAGATAGACCGTCTCGGTCATCCCCTCTTGGAGGGTCCTCGCGGTCGCGCGCCCCCATCGCTTTGAGATGGTCGCCGTCGTGAGGCGTGGAGGCAACGCAGCCTCCGTGGAGTCCGCCGGTAACTCGGGATTCGTGACGAGCGTCAACGAGTCGCCCACCGCCAGGGTGGAGTCGGCGAGCTGAAACCAGACGCGATCCGGCTCCATAGCGTCGTAGAGACCAGCCCGCCTCGTGAGATCGAACGACGCGGCGAGTGCGACGAACGAGAACCCGGATCCTAAGAGCAAGATCGCGGCGCCGGTGCAGCGACGCCATCGGGCCCTGCCCGTCACCTGCTACTCCCGCACCAGCTTCTTGTACTTCAACCGGTGCGGCTGGTCGGCCGCGGCGCCGAGGCGCATGTGGCGGTTGGCTTCGTAATCCTGGAAGTTCCCCTCGAACCAGACGACGCTGCCGTCCTCCTCGAAGGCGATGATGTGGGACGCGATGCGGTCGAGGAACCAGCGATCGTGGCTGATGACGACGACGCAGCCGGCGAAGTCGAGGATCGCCTCCTCGAGCGCGCGGAGCGTGTCGACGTCGAGGTCGTTCGTCGGCTCGTCGAGGAGCAGCAGGTTGCCGCCCGACTTGAGCAGCTTCGCGAGATGGACGCGGTTCCGCTCGCCGCCGGAGAGATTCTTCACCGGCTTCTGTTGGTCGGCGCCCTTGAAGTTGAACGCCGCGACGTAGGAGCGCGACGGCACCTCGCGG
>DASTSZ010000054.1:0-15161 GCA_035760425.1 Candidatus Eiseniibacteriota bacterium
GAGTCTTCATGGCGCGTACGGTTTGGCGAGGGTCCATGCTTCCTTTCTCCCGCATCGGCGGCCCGGGGCCGCCGGCGTCATGGCTGTGGCGTCGGGGCTTCGGGAGCGGACGCGCGCGGCGCCTGCCCCTCGGCGGCGCGAAGGCGGGCTAGTTCCGCCTCCTTCGCCGCGATCGCCGCGTCGACGCCTTCGACGCGCGCGCGAAGCCGAAGCATTTCGGGGTCGCTCTCGAGTTTGGAGAGCTCCCCCCGATTCCAAAGAGTCAGAGCCCGTTCGCCGAGGTCCGCCAGGCCGCGATGCCGTTCCCGGCGAAGCGAGACGAGATCGACGCGGAGGACGCCCGTGTCGAACGCCCGGCGCGCGCCTTTGCGCGTCCGGTCGGAGACCGAGCGGACTTCGTCGCGGAAGCGGCTCCAGATACTGGTCGGGGCGTTCATCGTTTCGTGCCGGTGCAAGTCGTTGGCCTGGTGGACTCTAGGAACGCACTCTGATGCTGTCAAGCGGGTAGTACCCCCGCAGTGCCCGAGGGTTCCGCCGCCTTCACGGGGCCTTCACACGTTGCAGCGCTCGCCCCGGTCCCTATACTGACGCGCCATGCCGACCGAACGACCCGTCTTTTTCATCGCCGACGCGCATTTAGGCCAGGGCTCCCCCGAGTCGAATCGCGACCGGGAGAGGGATCTGCTGGCCTTTTTCGACCACGTGGGCGCCTCGGGCGCCGCCCTCTACGTGAACGGCGATCTCTTCGATTTCTGGTTCGAGTACGGCCACGCCATTCCGAAGCGGTTCGTCCGCGTGCTCCTGGCGCTCGGCGCCCTGAAGCGGCATGGAACCCCTGTCACGTATGTCGGCGGAAATCACGATTTCTGGATCGGGGATTATCTCCGGCGCGAGTTGGAGATCCCTTTCCACGACGAGCCGGCGCCCCTCGCGCTCCAGGGACGGAAGGTCCTCCTCGCCCACGGCGACGGCCTGGGACCGGGGGACGCGGGCTACAAGCTGCTGAAGGGCGTTCTCCGGGCGCGCCTCCCGCGGTGGCTCTATCGCTGGGTCCATCCCGACGTCGGCATTCCGCTCGCCACCGCCACGTCCCACACGAGCCGCCACCACGCGCCGCGGCGGGAGCGAAGCGACGAGGAACTGGAGTCGGTGCTCGGCGGGCCGTTCTTCGCGCAGGGGTACGACGCGGTCGTGCTCGGCCACTATCACCGGCCGCTGCATCGGCGCCACGACGGACGCGACTTCCTGATCCTCGGCGATTGGATGCGCGGGCGAAGCGTGGTGAAGATGGAGGAGGGGCGCTTCACGCTCCTCGAGCGCGCCCCGGGAATCTGATCGCCGCTTCGGCGAAGGCCCGGCGAGGTCGCCGGACCGTGCGTCGCCGGACCGCGCGGCGCCGCTAGAGCCGGGCGCTGATCGAGAAGAGGTGGCTCGACCCGAGGTTCGCGCCGATCGGCAGGAGCGCGTAGTCGAACGCGATCTTCCCCCGCACGATCCCGAGCCCGAAACTCACGTCCTGCTCGTCGTAGCCGAACTTCGCGCCCGCGCGAAGCGCGAGCCAGTCGTGGTAGGCGTACTCGCCCCCCAGGTGGAAGCGGCCGTCCTCGCCGCGCGCCTTCCGGAATTCCGTCGAGACCGTTCCCGTCCCCTGCATCGCCTTGATCTCGCGGCGATAGGCCGCCCCGCCGCGGATGGTGAGCGGAAGCGGGAAGGACTCGGCCACGAACTTCGCTTCGCCTCCCACGTTCTGCACCGCCGCGCCGAGCGAGAGCCCGCTCGCGCCGACCGCGTAGCGCCCGCCGAGATCGAACGCCACCGACGAGGCGTTCTCGTCCGCGATCATCTCGCGGATATAGCGAACGGTCGCGCCGGCGGCCGCGCCCGGCGCCAGGTTCACGCCGTAGCCGAGCGTGGCGGCGATGTCGTTGAAGCCGAAGTGCCCGGTGAGCACGCCGGTGTCGTCGCGGCGCTCGAATTCCGAGGTGTAGAAGCCGGTGAAGGAGGCGCCGAGCGTGCCCGGCCCGACGGGGCCCGTCACGGCCGCGTACTCCTGGCGGAAGTCGTCGATCCACTCGTTGTGCATCGCGGTGAGGCGAATGCCGTCGCCCCCCGTCGCGAGGCCCGCGGGGTTCCAGTGAAGCGCCGTCGGATCGTCCGCGATCGCGACGAAGGCGCTTCCCATGCCCATGGCGCGCGCGCCGACGCCGAGCTTCAGGAACGCGAAGCCGGCCTCGCCGTTGGCGGCGTGGGCGCGCGGCGCGACGGCGGCGAGCGCGGCGGCGACAGCAAGCGTGGCGCCGATCCGGATCGGAAGGGCGATCGTTCGACGAGAGCGGCGCATCGGTTTCTCCTCGGCCAGGGCGCTGCGGGACGGCCGCATCAGCGAACCACCGCGAGCCGGGTCCGCTTCACTTCCTTCCCGGCGGGCGAGTTCACTTCCACGCGGCAAACATAGACGCCGCTCGACATCGCGGCGTGATCGAAGACGACGGCGTGCTCGGCGGAGCCGGCCAGGTCGGCGGCGTCCACCGGCGGTTCGGCGACCAACGCGCCCGAGGGATCGTAGATCGAGACTCGGACGCTCGTGGCCGGCCCGCTCAGGCGATAGTGAATCGTGCTCGACGAGCCGCTCGAGGGGTTCGGATAAGCGTACACCTCGGAGAGGACCTGGGTCCCGCTCGTTCCGCCCGCGGGGCCGGTCGGTAGGACGGCGTTGCGCGTCGGTCCTCGGCGCCACTGGTTCCAGGAGAGCGACCCGGGCCCGACCGCGATCGTCGTGTTTCGAACGACGAGCGCGAATTGGCTTGAGAGGTCGTACGCCTCCACCCACTCGGCGAGGCCGTCGCCGTCGAGATCGGCGAGGATCGGCGGCCCGGAAAGGCCGGTGCTCCCGAGTTCGGCGAAGGACGGGATGGGCGAGCCGTCGCGGTGGTAGGCGAGCCGCTTTCCATCCGGCAGGACCGCGATGACGTCGAGCGCGCCGTCGCCGTCCACGTCGGCGATCATCGGAGCCCAGACGCCCGAACTGTCGGAGGGCGAGAGCGGATCGCCGGCGCGCACGGGAAAGCCGGAGCGCGGCGCGCCGTTCCAATGGAACGACGCGAGGCGGCAATCGTCGCCGGTCTGGAAGAGCTCGGGGTAGCCGTCGCCCTCGAGATCGGCCGCGGAGACCTCCACCGCGCGCCCCACCGTCGTGAGCGCCGCCGGCCACCCGGTCACCTCGCGCGCGGTGATGTAGCTGTTCGGCGGATCCCCCGGAATGTGCGCCGCGAAGTCGAAGTGGAACGCGTGGAACGCGCCGTCCCGGTCGGCCATCAGCGCCTCGAACGTTCCGGCCGCGTCGCGATCGAGGTTCACGAGCGTCGGCGGTCCGTAGCGGCCGGCGCGCGTGAAGTAGAGGCCCGCGTTCTCGGGATCGCGCGGGAGGTTCGGGTCCGTGAAGGTCTCCCAATTCACGACCGAGAGACCGTTCACGCTGAGATCCTCGCCCGGCACCGTGGCGACGTTCGAGACGACGACTTCCGGAAAGCCGTCGCCGTCGAGGTCCGCGGCCGCCGGCGGCGCCGAGGTCGAGCCGTACATCGGAATCGTGTAGGTCGACACCACGCCGCCCGAGACCTTCACCGCCGTGAGGAGCGAGCTGCCGAGCGGACTCGCGCTCGAACCGAGCACGATCTCCATGCCGCCGAGTCCGTCGAGGTCGACGAGGATCGGCTGCGCGCGCGTGGGGAGTCCGCCGCCGCCCACGAGGACGCCGATCGTGCCGACGTTGTTGTCGCCGTCGAGCACCTCGCTGCCGTCGTCGTGGAACGCGTAGATGGCGCCGTTCAGCGTCTGGAAGACGATCTCGTTCCCCGCGAATCCGTCGATGTCCCCCACGCAGGGGCTGCCGGCCAAGGGCGAGGGGGTGCCGATGAAGGCCGTCGGCGTGGCGTCGCCGTCGAGGTAGTCGGTGCCGTCGGGCTCGAAGACGTAGAGTTCGCCCGGATTGCTCGTCCGGCGCGCCGGCACGAGCAATTCCTGGACGCCGTCGCCGTCCACGTCGGCGGCGAGCGTGGCGCCGACGAGGAGACGCGTGTTCAGGATCTTCGGGAAGCCGGGGCGGTTTCGCGCGATCGCCACGTTGAAGCTCATGACGCTGTCGGCCCCGCTGATACCGGTGATCGAGATGCCGCTTCGCACGCCGCCGTACGCCTCGGTGGAGGGGTTCGTGTCGGGCGTGAGGGCGTCCGTCCCGCCGGCGCCGCGGAAGACGTCGGCCGCGCTTGCCATCGTTCGATCGGAGAAGGGCTCGTCGAGATCCTGGATCCCGTCCGCCTCCACGACGTCGACGCCCTTTCGCGACGTATCGCCGTTCACGACGTTGTCCGCGATCGTGGCCGCCACCTTGGCGTCGTCGACGTGATAGACCGTGATGCCGGAACCGCTCCCTTCGCCGGGCAGGAAGAAGTCGAATTCCGCCCCGAGGTAGCTGTCGGTGTAGAAGTCGAAGAAGCCGTCGAGATTCGTGTCCTCGAAGTCGAACTTCCCGTTTCGATTCGGATCCTGATCGCGGTTCTCGAGCAGGAGGTACTCGCTCTGCGTCTGCTGGATCTGGATCGCGCGCGGGTAGGGCGCCACGGGCCGATCGAGGCGGGAGAGCTGGAACGCGCCGTCGGCCAGGACGCGCTGCGGCGCGATGACGCCGAGGCGCGCCCGCGACCACGCGCTCGGGCTTCCGGGCACGAAGCCATTTCCGTTCCAGACGCCGCCGGCCATGATGTCCCACCCCGCGAGCCCCTGGTTGGAGCCGTTCTCGTCGGTCGTGTCGTAGAGATCGGGCAGGCCGAGCTGATGGCCGTACTCGTGGCATGTGACGCCGGTCATGCCGAAGACGTAGCCGTCCTGCGATTCCGACTCGGGGAGCTCGGTCGCCTCCTTCACCCGCCACGGCACGCCGGGCGACACGAGGTCGTTGGTGGCGATGCCCGAGAGCCCGCTCGGATCGGGGAGGATCAGGTCGAAGTCCGAAGCGGTGACGAAGGCCGACCAGATCTGGTCGTGACTGTCGTCGAGCACGTCGGCTTCCTGTCCCTGGCCCGCGTGGAAGATGACGAGTTCCTTGTTTCGGAAGTCGACGGTCGGGTCGGCCAGCGCCACGAGGTCGCGGACGAGGAAGACGAGCCGCTCCTGGAATCGGTCGTCGTCGCCGTAGTAGGCCATCGTCTGCGGCAGCGTGAAGACCGAATCGACGAGCGTGGCGTTGATGACGTGGAGGCCGTCGGTCGTCTGGCTCCAATACTGGTTCATGAAGAAGAGGATGCGGTCGTAATAGGCCGTGCTCGAGTCGATCGAGCGGTCGGAGAACGCGACGCGGATGGCGAGCACGTTGTGGGTCACCTGCGCCGCCAGCGGCGCGCGGGAGGCCCCGGTCGCGTCGGGGAGGCCGGCGAACGGGAGCCGCGGCGCGGCGAATCCTTCGCGCGGGCCCTGCGTTCCCCGTTTCCCGGGGACGGGCGGCACGGGCTCGATCGCGAGCGCCGGGCGGGCTGCGGCGACGAAATGGGCCGCGGCGACCAGGAGCATCGCGGCGGCCCGGGGGCGGGCGGCGTTCGTCAGCATGGAAAAAGCACGGAGCGCGCGGAAAGACACTCGATGAGTGTATCCGCGCGCTCCCGATGCGGTCAATGTCGGCAGGAAGCGGCGCTAGCGGCCGCGGCCCCGCTCGTCGCTACGCCCGCGCTCCTCCGAGCGGCCCCGGTCCTCGCTCCGGCCGCGATCCTCCGAGCGCCCGCGCTCCTCGGAACGGCCCCGCTCCTCGCGAGCCTTCGGCTGCTCTTCCTTCTCCTTCGAGCGCTCGCGCTCCCGCGCGTCGGGACGCTCGCGTTCACGCGCCTCGGGACGTTCGCGCGGCGGTTCGGCGCGCTCCCTCGGATCGCTCCGCTGCCGCGGTTCGGCGCGCTGCTGCGGCTCGGGCTGCCGCCGGCGCTCCTCGCCGCCCCTTTCCACGCGAGGCGTTTCGTCGCGGTCGCGCCCGCGACCGCGCTCGTCGCGGCGTTCACGCACGTCGGTTCCACGGCGATCCCGTTCCTCCGTCGAGCCCTGGCGGTCCTTCTGCCGTTCGCGGAGCTTCTCGAGCACGCGCTCGCGGCGTTCGCGGAGCGGAATCACCTCGTCGCGCCCTTTCCAAAAACGGCCCGGGCGGTACCGGCGAAGGTCCTTGAACTCGGGCGGCGTCTGCCGGCGCTGCGATCCGTCGCGCAGGCGCCGGTCGCGGACTTCGCGCTCGAGGACGAACTTGGTCCGGAGATTCGAACTGCCGTCGAGCGAGGACCAGCGTTCCTTCCACGCGCGATAGCGATCGGGCGCGCCGGAGCGCACCTGGTAGTAGTAGCGCGGCCGGGCCGAGCCGACGCGGAGCGGCACGTAGCGCGCCCACGTGGCGTCGATCCGGATCTCGATCACGTTGCAGACGTCGGTGTAGGGGTCGAACCAATAGGTGCGATGGTGGCAGTCGGCGCAGACGTAGCGCGGATACTCCACGCGCCGCTCGATGTAGAAATAGGTGTCGGCGCTCGCGACGCGATCCTCGAGCCCGCGCGGAACGAGGCGGCGATGGAGCCGCTCCATCCCCACGAACGGATCGCCCACGATGACGCCCTCGTCGAGATCGTCGTCGCTCTCGGCGTTACCGGTCCCCCGGTCGCGCGTCTCGTCGGAGAGTCCCGGCGCGAGATACCAGGGCAAATCTTGAAATGGCTCGGGGCTCGCCAGCGCCACGACGTACTCCACGCCCTCCGGGCCTTCCGCCACGAGATCGTAGGGGTCGTGCCGCGAGGGCACGCGATAGGTCTCCCCGCCCTGCACGTGGACGGGATCGCCGGGCCGGAAGGGATAGATCAGGTGGATGTACCCCTCGGTGTCGATGTTGTAGAGGAGCACGTAGGCGTTCTGGTTCGAGCGGAAGTAGACCTGCATCTTTTCGCCCGAGTGGAAGACGCCGCCCTCTTCCTTGTTGATCCAGACGTCGACCTTCAAACGGCCGCCCCCCGCGACCACCTTGGACGCCGCGAGGGCGTCCGGCGGGGCGAGGAGCGAGAACGCCGCGGCGGCGGCCGTGAGGGCCGCCGCCAGGGCGATGCGAATGTGGGATGTCATGGCATCCTCCGCGCGAGCTCCGGATTGTCCGGGTCGATCTGGTACGCCCAATCGATCGTCAGGGTACTCGATCCGCGGGCGATCACCTCGAACTTCGCGTAGTGGCCGTCACGCGTGTAGACGATGTAGGAGTGTCCGACGATCGCCTCCACGATGCCGTCCGTCGACCAGCCCGACGGGGGCGCGAAGTCGACGTCGCGGAGCGCCACGTAACCGGCGTCCTGGATCTTGGTGTCGCTCGGCGCGAAGACCAGGAAGCTCGGGCCCTGGACGTCGTACCAGATGTCGGTCCGCGCGTCGAGCAGGGTGCGGTTCGCGAAGGCCGAGAAGTCCCAGCCGGCGTTCGCCGAGTTCGTCGTGGCGTTCGTGAGCACGGCGTCGACGCCTTCGGGACGAGGCGTATCGAAGACGTTCTCGTACGAGAGCGCGGCGCTTTCCTGGCCCGCGTTGTCGACCGCCGAGACGGCGTAATAGTAGGTCGTGCCGTTCACGACGTTTTGGTCGACGTAGCTCGTGCCGTTGGACGTTCCGATCAGCGAGAACGTGCCGGTCGGCGCGCCGTTGCGGTAGACCTTGTAGAAGTCGATGTCGCTTTCCTGATTCGCGCGCCAGTAGATCGTGACTTGGTCGTCGCCGGTGACGCTATAGACCCCGTCCACCGTGAACGGGATCGCGTCGACCGCGATGACACGGTCGTTGTTGTCGTCGCAGCCGGTGGCGCCGAGTAGCGCCAGCATGGCGAGTCCGGTAAGTGTCGCCTTCAAGGTTCCAGTCATGGCTCTTGCCCTCCTCCACGGTTGAACAGTGGTTCATTCACGCAGTAGGGGTAGGGCAACGCGCGTGCCACTTCAACGGGCGCGACCGAAACGGCTGTAATCTGTTTGTTCGAAGCCGGTTGCAGGGGGTGCGCAAATCGACCCCGAGGACTCGGAGGGGTGTGACGGAGCGAACAGTGTGACGGCGCGGATACACGAAGCGGCAGTCGCGGGGCGCAGCCCGGACCGCGCCCGAACAAAGAAACGGCGGCATCCCGTGTTCTGGGATACCGCCGTTGTCTCTTAAAAATTGAGCCCCGGCCCTGCCAGCTCCTGTCGAGTTACGCGTCTTCGAAAAGGGCCGGTGCCTTTTCTGGCCGCTAACTCATGGCCCAACGCTGGCTGGACCTGCGGGCTCGTTGGAGGTCCCCCCCTCCGCACGTTACTCAAAGCATCCTACGTGCCATTCTGGCGAGAACCTGCGAGGGGGGCGTATTTGGTCGATAAGTCGAAGCGGAAACAAGGGTTAACCAACCCCGTACCGGGCCCCAAAGTGTCCTCCAGAACCGCGTTGTTGACAGATGATTTAATAAGAACTTGCTACTCGAACCGCACAAAATAAGAAAACCCATGCGGTGCATGGGTTTAGATATATCAAATTTCTTTATAGAAGCTTCTTAAGCTCTTTGCCGAATCACCGCCCGGCGGTCGAGCCGGAAGAGCTTGATCTTCTGGAGCAGCGTCGGGTAGCTGAGGGAGAGTTCCTTCGCCGCCTGGAGCTTGTTCCAATTGTGGCGCTCCAGCGCCTGCGCGATGAGGCGGCGTTCCACCTTCGCGACCTCGGCGCGGAGGCTCGCCGGCCCCTCGCTGACTTCCTCCTCGACCTTCAGGAGTTCCTTCGGCGCCAGGCGGAGCGAGAGCGAATCGCCGTCGTTCGCCATGACGACCATCCGCTTCACGACCTTCTCCAATTCGCGCACGTTCCCGCGCCACGGGAGCCCGGCGAACGTCCCGATCAGCTCGGAATCGATTCCCCGGATGTCCTTCCCCATCTCCGCGGCGTAGCGGCGCGCGTAGTGCTCGACCAGGAGCGGAACGTCCTCGGGCCGCTCACGCAGCGGCGGCACGCGGAAGCAGATGTCGTTCAGGCGATAGAAGAGATCCTCCAGGAACTCGCCGCGCGCGATCCGCGCCTTGAGGTTCACGTTGGTGGCGCAGAGGACGCGGACGTCCACCTTGGTCGCGCGATTGCCGCCGACCGGGCGCACTTCCTTCGTGTCGAGAACTTGCAGGAGCTTTCCTTGGATGGTGATCGAGGTCTTGTCCACTTCGTCGAGGAAGATCGTGCCGCCGTTCGCCTCGATGAAGAGCCCGGTCTTGTCGCGCACCGCGCCGGTGAAGGCGCCCTGCACGTGGCCGAAGAGTTCGCTCTCGAGGAGGTGCTCGGGAAGCGCCGCGCAGTTCACCGTGATGAGCGGCTTCTGCACGCGCGTGCTCGACGCGTGAATGGCCCGCGCCAGCAGGCCCTTGCCGCTCCCCGTCTCGCCTTCGATCAGGATCGTGGCGTCCGAGGGTCCGACGCGATCGAGAAGCGAGAGGATCTCGAGCAGGTCGGGGCTCCGGGTCACGATGCCGTGTTCGTTCGCCGATCCGAGCAGCCGGCCGCGTAGCGCGCTGTTCTCGTTCGCGAGCTTCTGGCGTTGTAGTTCCAGGATGGCCATGGCCACGTGATTCGCGAGCACGGCCATGAGATTGATCTCGCGCTGCTTGAACGCGCCGAACGGCCCGTCCTCGCTGCGGTCCAGGTAGAGGTAGCCGGGCTGGCCCGACGGAAGCGGCAGCGGCACGATGGCGATCGTGGTCCGCGGACCGACGTGCGCCGAGGCCGGCAGGTCGCGGAAGCGCTCGTCGGCGCTCGCGCGGCTCGCCACCAGGGGCGCCGACGCGAGGCGCGGGGCGCCCACTCGGCGCTCGATCTCCAGCAGGAGTTCGTGCGCGGAGCGGGGGGCGATGCCGAGCGCGCCGACGATCTCGAGCGCGCCCGTATTGGACGGCGCCGAGACGAAGCCGCGCGTGGCGTTGGTGCGGCGGGCGACGACGGAAAGCACGTCCTGAACGGCCGCGTCGGCGTCGCCGCGACGGAGCACGTCGCGGACTTCCTCGAAGGCGCCGAATTCGTTGCTGGAGGAGGACGTTCCCTCGATCAGACCGCGCTCGATCTCGGCGCGGAAGTCGTCGATCTCGCGCGCGAGCGCCGGATCGTCCTCGGCGGGCACCAGCAGCGACGCCGAATCGACGTGAATGACCGCCTCGTCCACGAGCCCGCGGAGCAGTTCGCTCCGGGCGAGTTCGAGGAGCGCGCGCGACGTCCAGGCCGGCACGGCAAGCCCTTCGAGGCTCGCGACCGCGCGGCGCAGGAACGCCACCGACTGGTCGAGCACGCCGCGCGACTTGCCGCGGCGGGCGCGGCGCCGCCACGAGACGCCGGCGGCCAACTGGAGCCGCGCCAGCTCGTAGCGAATGCCGAGGGTGCTGAAGAGTTCGCCCGCTTCGCTCAGCGCGGCGGCCGCCCCTTCGAGGTCGCCCGCTTCCGCGCGGATGAGCCCGTAGAGGCGAAGCCCGCAGCCTTCCTCGTAGCGATCGCGCAGGCGGCGCGCCAGATCGAGCGTCCGGTCGGCGTGGCGCGTGGCGGCCTCGATGTTTCCGACGGCCAGCTCGAGATCGCCGAGGCGGCGGATGATCTGCACGGTGAGGTCGGAGTCGGGGGCGATCTGCTCGGAGAGGGCGTACGTCGTGTCGTAGGCGCGGCGGGCGAGATCGAACTCGCCCTTCTCGGCGAAGATGTCGCCGATCGCCTCTTGAATGACGACGCGCTCGCGCGCGTAGCCGCGTTCCTCCGCGATCGTGAGCGCTTCCCGGCTCAACGAGAGCGCGGTCGCGTAGTCGCGGCGGCGGCGGCGGACGATGCCGAGGCAGTTCGTGGAGCGCGCGCGACCCGGCTGGTAACCCATCTCGGTGTAGACGTTCAGGGCGCGCTGGTAGTGCTCTTCCGCCAAGTCGAGTTCGCCCAGCTTCTCGTGGACGATGCCGAGGTTGTGCAGGAAGGTCGCCGAATCGAGGAAGAATCCGGCGCGCTCGCCGATGCGGAGCGCCTGCTCGAGGAAGCGGGCCGCTTCCTTGAACCGGCACTGGTTCTTGTGCACGAGCGCGAGGTTGTTGTACGCCGCCATCATGCCGGCCGGATAGCCCGCGCGGCGGAAGGTGGCGATGCTGCTCTCGAAGTGTTCGCGGGCCGTCTCGCCGTCGCCGGTCCGAAGCGCCACGAGGCCGAGCACGACTTCCGCGCGGCCGAGATCGAGGTGGTGGCTGGAGTCGCGGAGGAGTCGGTAGCCGAGGCCGGCGGATCGGTAGGCCGCGCGGTATTCGCCGCGGTCTTGCAGAACCATCGCCAGGCTGACCGAGAGGCGGCCCACTTGTTCCCGCGTGACGTGGGGGCGAAGCCGCTTGTGGAGGTCGTGGAGGGCGTCGACCGCTTCGGACAAATCGCCCCGGTGCCGCAGACACTCGACGATCCGGAAGCCGATGCGGAGCATCACTTCACGGTTCGCCGCGTCCGCGCGACGCGCTTCGAAATCGAGCGCGCGACGATAGTACTCGAGAGCCACAGGGAAGTTCTCGGCGGCGAAGTAGAGATCGCCGAGTTCCTGTGCCCGCTCGTCCGCGACCGCGGGTGGAGCTAGCTCCACCCGCGGCGCGGCGTCCGCGGAATCCCTCGAGGGGCTATGTGCACGGTCCTTGGGGACGATTCCGTCCATTACCGGCCCTCGTATACGACGGTTGGGAGATCGGGCTGCTGAACGGCGACGACGCGACGAAAACGGCTAGCGCGTCAGTACCAGGTCCAGCGCGTCCCGAAGCCCACACGCACCAGCGACAGGTATGTCCTCCAGATGCTCCACGTCCGCGAGGTGGTCACCGACACCGTCGACGTCTTGCTGGCGTCGTAGGTGGTGCCGCCGATCGAGCGTGCCTTCACCACGGTCCCATCACCGTCACCGCCGATGGGGCCCGGGTTCTCGGGATCGGTTGGATCCCTGTCCCAGTTGAAGGGTTTGGCGTAGCTCGTCGAGGGTGTGACCGCCGGGAGGGCGCAGAGCAGGGCGAGGACAATCCCCAGAAGCAGGATGCGTTGTGTGACGCGGATCCTCATTCCTTGCTCCTTGTCGGTAAATCGACGCCGGCATATCCGTCGACTTCCGTTCCTGAGTACGGAGTGCGCGCGTGCGGGCGACGTGATTTCGTGCAGATTGCCGAAATCGTGGAGGGACATCCCCGCGTGGGGGCGGTCTCCCGCGTGCGAACATTTCCGCTAGTGACAAACAATACGACGACTTAGGCGAACTGTCAAGGGCCGACTACGGCTAAAGTGCAATTTCGCTCAGATTTCCGGGCGAACGACTTCCTTGGGGCTACCGCCCCATCGCCCGCCGGGCCTCGCTCAGGACGAGCCCGTAGCGGAGGCCCCGGGTCGAGACGTAGAGGCCGCCGACCGGGAATCGGCTCACGAATTCGGAGAGGATGACGGCGCCGGCTGGAATGATGTCGGCGCGCCCGCGGCTCACCCCGGGCAGCTCCCGGCGCAGCTCGAGAGGGGTCGAACAGAGCTCCTGCTCGATGGCGAGGACGCGGTCCCGACTCAGGAAGTGATTCTCGATCCGAGAGGGGTCGTACTTGGCGAGCCCCATATCGAGGGCCCCGAAGGCGGTGACGGTGCCCCCGACCCCGACCGCCCGCTCGACCGGGCCCGTTCCGAAGTCGGCAAGTCGTTCCGCGAACGTCTGTTGGACCAGATCTCGCACGGCCTCGAGTTCCGCCGCCTCGGGCGGGTCGTGGTGGATGAGACGCTCGGTCAGGTGGACGCAGCCAAGCGGGAGGCTGATCACCTCGCGCCCCTCCTCGCCGGAGCCGACGATGACCTCCGTGCTGCCGCCGCCGATGTCCACGACCACCGTGGCGCCGCTCTTCCCCGCGAGGCCGCTGGAGACGGCCAGGAAGACCAGACGCGCCTCCTCCTCGCCGGAGAGAATTTCGACCGGGTAGCCGATTCGCTCGGCGAAGCGCGCCGCGACGGCCGGGCCGTTCGAGGCGGAGCGAAGCGCGCTCGTGCCGGCCACGCGGATGTGGCTCGCGCCGCTGTATTCGGCTTCCTGGACGAATCGCTCGAGACAATCGAGGGTGCGGGCGACGGCAGGTTCGTCGATGACGCCGGTGCGGTCGAGCCCCTCGCCGAGACGGGAGATCTCCCCCATCCGGTGGGCGGTTCGGAGGCGATGCAGGGGGTCGACGTCGGCCACGAGGAGCCGGACCGAGTTCGTGCCGATGTCGACCGCGCCGATGCGGACCGTGCTCTCCGTGGGACCAGGCGTGGCGTGAGCCCTCGTACGCGAAGGAGGAACGCCGTCAGCCGTTGGTTGACGGCGGGAACGGCGGGACCGTAGCATAGGGGCTTATGACTGTAAAGCCGGAACCCATTATCCTGTCGCAAAATGGCGGCGGCGCGGCACCCGACGAACGGGAGGACCTGATCGGTCTCTCCGTGCCGGAGCTGGAGCGCGTCCTGATCGGCCTCGGCGAGAAGCCGTTCCGGGGCCGCCAGGTGGCCGAATGGATCTACGGCCGCGGCGCTCGCGACTTCGCGACGATGACGAATCTCCCGCAATCGCTCCGCGGCAAACTCGACGAGGGCTACCGCATCGGGTCGCTGCGCGAGGCGAGGCGGCGCGAGACGCCGGACCGGAAGACGAAGAAGTTCGCGCTCGCGCTTCCCGACGGCGGGATCGTCGAGTCGGTCTACATGTCGACGCCGCGGCGCGTCACGTTCTGCCTCTCCTCCCAGCACGGCTGCGGATTCGCCTGCCGCTTCTGCGCGACCGGCCGGATGGGGCGGGGCCGGAATCTCACGGCGGGCGAAATCCTCGAGCAGGCCCTCCGCCTCCGCCGCGAACTTCCGCCGGGCGTCTCCGACTTCAACGTGGTGATGATGGGGATGGGCGAACCGCTCGAGAACTACGACGCGGTCATCACCGCGCTCGGCCTCCTCACGCTCCCGGCCCCGACCGGCATCGGCATCACCGCGAAGCGAATCACCATCTCCACCGTCGGCCTCGTGCCGCAGATCCTGCGCCTGGCGAACGAGGGCCACCGCTACCGGCTCGCCATCTCGCTCCACGCCGCGACCGACGCCGCGCGCTCGAAACTGATGCCGATCAACCGCACCTTCCCGCTCGCGCCGTTGATGAAGGCCGTGAGCCATCACGTGGAGACGACCGGACGCCGTGTGACGTTCGAGTACATCCTGATCGAGGAGATCAACGACTCGGTCGGGGACGCGGCGAAATTGGTGCGCCTGGTCGGACAGATTCCCTGCAAGATCAACCTCATCCCCTACAACCCGATCGGACCGGGCAAGTTCAAACGGCCCTCCGAGGATCGGATCCAGCGTTTCGTCGACTATCTCGCGCCGCGCGTCGCCGCGGTGACGGTGCGCTACAGCCAGGGGGTCGACATCGGCGCCGCCTGCGGGCAGCTGGCCGGCATGGCGGAGGAGCCGCCGCGCTAGGCGCGGATCGCGCGATGTTCCGCACGCTGCGCGGGCGTCTTCTCGCGCTCTTCTTCCTCGTCGCCCTCATTCCGAGCCTCGGCCTCACGTTCGCCGTCACGCAGTACCTGGCGAAGAGCCTCTCCGCCCTTCGAAATCCGGAGACCGAGCGCGCCCTCGGCCAGTCGCTCGAGGTCATCCGCCAGGGAATCGAGCGGCTCGGCTCCGACGCGCGCCAGCACGCCGAGGTGCTCGCGCTCGACACCGAGACGATCCGGCTCTTCCAGGCGAAGCAGCTCCCCGCGCTCGAACGCTATCTCCGCGAGGAAGCCCGAAGCCGCGGGCTCGACTACGTCTGCCTATACGACGTGAGCGGCGAGGTCGAAAAGCGGCTCTTCGGCGCGCGCCTCGGCCCGCGCATCACGCTGCCGACGCCCGACAAGGGGGCGTTGGTCGGCGCGCGCGAGGAGGGCGGCATCGTCTCGGGGGGCGAGGTGCCCCGGCAGGTGAGCGGCGTCGTCGCGCTCGGGGGAACCCACGTCATCCTTACGGGCTATCAGCTCGACCCGGAAATCTCCTCGGAAATCGAGGCCCTCCAGAAGAACCTGACGATGTACCGCCGTCTCGGCATCTACACCTCCCTCTCCCAGCGCGGGCTCTGGATCTTCGCG
>DASTSZ010000055.1:0-4090 GCA_035760425.1 Candidatus Eiseniibacteriota bacterium
GCTTGATCCCGGCGGCCTTCGCGGCCTGGTAGAACTCGACCGCGCCGAACATGTTGCCGTGGTCGGTCAACGCGAGCGCGGGCATGCCGAAGCCCTTCGCGCGCGCGACGAGGCGATCGATGCGGCACGCGCCGTCGAGGAGCGAGTAGTCGCTGTGGTTATGCAGGTGAATGAAGTCGACGCTCATGGTCGTGGAGCGACCGTCCGGGACGGAGCGGGCGCCGAGTCGCAGTCTACTCGATCGGCGGCCGACGGCGGGCGCATTTTCCCGCCCCCGCGATCGAAACGATGTGATAGAAACGGCGTATGAACTCGACCGTCTCGCTGATCGGCGCCGCCGCGCTCGGCGCCCCCACCGCGGAAGACCGGAAGCGCCTTTTCGACATTCTCTTGGAGCGTTCGCTCCGCTTCGGGGACTTCACGCTCTCCTCCGGGGCGAAGAGCAAGTACTACATCGACGTCCGCCAGACGAGCCTCCACCCGGAGGGCGCGCTCCTCATCGCGAAGTTCCTCTACCCGCTCTTGAAGGAGAAGGGCGTGGAGGGCGTGGGCGGGTTGACGCTCGGCGCCGATCCGATCGCGGGCGCCGTCGCGCTCTGGAGCCAGCTCCACGGCGCGCCGATGTCGGGCTACATCGTGCGGAAGGAAGCGAAGGCGCACGGCGCGGCCCGCCAGGTCGAGGGACCGTTCCACGCCGGCATGAAGGTGGCGGTCGTCGACGACGTCATCACGAAGGGGGGCTCCGCGCTCCTCGCGTTCGACGCCGTGAAGGCGGCGGGCGCCGACGTGAGACTCGTGGCCTGCGTCGTCGATCGCGGCGAAGGCGGACCGGAGGAGTTCGCCGCGCGCGGCGTGCCCTTCCACGCCGTCTTCCACATCCGGGAGTTCCTCGAAGGGCGCGTCTAGCGCCCGCCGCCTCGCCCCGCCTCGGCTCGCCCCGCCGCTAGAGGTTCGCTCCCTCGCCGTCGGGCGCGGGCTCCTTCGGCTCTTCGTCCTCCGGCGCGTCGGGGGCTTCCCCGCTCGGCGGCGGCGAACCCTGCGGCACGTCCTCGCCCCACATGCCGGTCTCGGTGCTGTCCATCCACGCGGGCGGATGGAAGACGCCGCAGACCTGGCGCGGCTCGGTCTTCGGGACGAACGCGGCGCGCATGACGCGCGGGCACTCGGCGCCGGCGCGATAGCCGGTCTCCGCGTCGATCCAGACCTCGGTGATTCCGGGCGGCGGCTCGAAGTCGACGACCGGCTTCGACCGGTGCGCCACGTCCATGAAGCGCGCCCAGATCGGCACGGCCGCCTGCGTCCCGGTGAGCCCGAGGCGGCGCCCCTTGTCGCAGCCCACCCAGACGCCGCAGGCGAGCTGCGGCGTGTAGCCGATGAACCAGGCGTCGTTCTCGTCGCTCGTGGTCCCGGTCTTCCCCGCCGCCGGACGGACGAAGCCGAACTGGCTCCGAATGCTCGCCGCCGTTCCGTAGATGACCGGCCCTTGTAGTAGTACCGTCCCCATGTAGGCCGTCTCGGCGCGGAGAACCCGCTTCTGCTCCCGCTTCGGCGACCAGCGCACGTTTCCGCCGCGATCGAGCACCGCGCGGACGGCGATCGGCTTCGCCATCGAGCCGCCGTTCGCGAGCGCGGCGTAGGCGCGCGTCATCTCGAGCACCGAGACCTCGCACGCGCCGAGCGCCAGCGAAGGGACGTTTCGCAGGCGGCTCTCCACGCCGAGCGTCTTCGCCATCTGGATCACCTTCGGGATGCCGACCATCAGCTCCAGATGCACGGTCGCCACGTTGAGCGAGCGCGCGAGCGCGCGGGCCGCCGTCACGCGCCCTTCGTAGACCTCCTCGAAATTGCGCGGCGCCCACGGACCGATGTCGGTCTTGAAGGTGTCGGGGAGATCCTCGAGCAGAGTCGCGGCGGTCAGCGCCGGTCGCCGCCCCTGAAAGGGCGTGTCGAGCGCCGCGAGGTAGACGAACGGCTTGAACGCCGATCCGGGCTGGCGGCGCGAGTCGACGGCGCGGTTGTAGGAGCTCTCCGCGTAATTGCGCCCTCCGACCATCGCCCGCACGTATCCGTTCGCGGGCTCCATCGCGAAGAGCGACGCCTGCGCCGGATTTCGCTCCGAGCCGCCGATCGGCGAGCGCCAGTCCGCCTCGCGCGCGCCGTCGCGAACGAGACGCTCGGCCGCGCTCTGCATGCGGGAGTCGAGCGTCGTGAAGATGGCGAAGCCGCGCGCGTTCAGGTCGGCCTCGGAGATGTCGCGCGAGAGCGATTCGCGCACGTAGTCGATGAAGTAGGGCGCCTTCGTGGTCGGCGGCGGATTCGGCGCGAAGCGCATCGGCTGGCGGCGGAACTTCTTCGCCTCGTCCTTCCCGAGCCAGCCGCAGTCGACCATGTCGTTCAGGACTTCGTTGCGGCGCTCGATCGCCGCCTCCGGCTCGCGGTAAGGCGAGAGCCGGTTCGGCGCCGGGATGATGCCGGCGAGGAGCGCCCCTTCCGGGACCGTCAGCTCGCGCGCGTGCTTGTTGAAGTAGAAGAGCGCGGCCTCCTCCACGCCGCAGAGACTCCACGAACCTCGCTGCCCCAGGTAGATCTGGTTCAGGTAGAACTCGAGGATCTCCTCCTTGGAGTAGCGGAGTTCGAGCATCACCGCGAGGAGCGCCTCGTGGAATTTCCGGAAGACGTTTCGCTCGCGCGAGAGAAAGAGATTCTTCGCCAGCTGCTGGGAGAGCGTGCTCCCCCCTTCGACGACGCCGCCGGCGCGGACGTTTCGCACGGTGGCGCGGCCGAGCCCGAGCAGGTCGATGCCCCAGTGGCGGAAGAAGCGGCGGTCCTCGCTCGCCACGACCGCCTGGACGACGTGCCGCGGGATCTCGTTCAGCGGCACGAACGAACGCCGCTCGCGTTCGAGATCGGAGAACTCCGCCAACAGTTCGGGCTCGACGCGGAGGATGCCGCGCGGTCGCGGCGCCTCGAATCCTTCCGTCAGGGAGACGAGCGCGCCGTTCTCGACGGAGGCCGTGATCTCCGCGCCGCGCTCCACGTGCTCGGGAAACGTGAAGGGGCGAAGCCTCACGTCGTAGGTCGCGCCGCGGATGCGGTACTCGCCCGGCCCGGCGGGCTTCTTCCAGACGCGGCGGTAGCGCGCGCGGTCGAGCGCGTCTTTGAGATCGTCCTCCGTCAACCGGTCGCCGATCTTCCACTCGCGCCAATCGGCGTAGACGCGCGTCGGAAACTTCCACCCCTTCCCCGCGTAGCGGTAGGAGCCGATGGCCGAGAGCCGGAACCAGTCGTAGCCGAGGAATCCGACGACGAGCAGGAGCAGGAAGAGAAACCAGCGGGTGTGGCCCACGGGGAGCCACGAGGGCCGCCATTTCCAGAAGGGGGGCGGCGTTCCTCCGTCGCGGCGGGGCGGCGCGCCGGGAGTGGGCGGGGTCGAAGAGGTCACGAGAGGAGCCTACGGAGGCGGCGTCGGCGCGTCAACGCCGCGCGTCCCGCGGATCGTTCGGGAGAATCAGCGCCGCTCGGCGAGCGCGTCCTCGAGTTCGCGGAGACGCGCCGCGCTGCGCGCGTCCGCGCCGCCGGCCGGCGCGCTGAGAAGAAAGTCGCGATAGGCGGCGAGCGCTTCGCGCTGATCGGCGTCGCGTCCCGTGAGCGTCTGGATGTCCCAGAGGCACTCGGCGAACTCTCGCTTCGTGCGCGAGCGGTCGGGGCCGATGACGGTGCGCGCGAGATTCTTCCACGTCACCTTCAGCTTACGGAGCGCGTCGAGGTCCTGCTCCTTCATCGCCTGCTCCGTGGCGGCGTGGAGCCGGTCGATCGTCTTCATCTCGCCGGTGGGCGCGGCGGGCGCGGCGCTCTCGGGCGCGGCGCCCGTCACGGGCGCGCCGCTCGAGGCGGGAGGCGCGGCGTGCGCGTCCGTCGCGCCCGCGGTCACGGAAGGCTTCGCCGGCGCCGTCGGCTTCGGCGTCGCGGGCGCGGGCTTCACGACCGGATCGTCGACCGGCCACATCTCCTCGTCGTCGTGCGCCACGCGCGGCGGCGGGGGCGGCGAGGACGCGGTCTTCTCGGCCGTGGACAGCTCCTTCGTCGAGGT
>DASTSZ010000056.1:0-3570 GCA_035760425.1 Candidatus Eiseniibacteriota bacterium
TCCGCGACTACGCCGCCCACTCGGTTCGAAGCGCCGGCGCGGGCGGCGGGGCCGGATTCGAGTACGCGACCTCTTGGTCGTTCCATCCGCGGGAGATGCTCACGTTCGTGATCCCGTCGATGTTCGGCTTCGGCGGCCAGACCTACTGGGGCGCCATGCCGTTCACCGACTATCCGAACTACATGGGCATCGTCCCGTTCGCCCTCGCCGTCTACGCGGCGGTCGCGCTCCGGGGCACGATGCGGGCGTTCTTCATCACGCTGGCGTCGGTGTCGCTCCTGATCTCCTTCGGGAAGCACTTCGCGCCGCTCTATTCGCTCCTCTACGATCACCTGCCGTTCTTCAACAAGTTCCGCGTGCCGGTGATGATCCTCGTGCTCGTGCAGTTCGCGACGGCGGCGCTCGCCGCGCTTGGCCTCGACCGCGCGCTACGGCTCCCGGAGGCGGGGAAGAAGGGCGCGGCGGCGGCGGCGGCGGCTTCGGCGGCCGCGGCGGGACCGTGGTGGCGCGCCTGCGCGATGTCGGTCGGCGGCGCGATCGGCGGGCTCGTGCTCTTCCAGGCGTTCCGCGGCTCGATGGAAGCGGCGGCCGCGACGAGCCGCCCGAACATGAATCCGGGCCTGGCGCGGCTCGCGCTCGACATGGCGTCGATCGATCTCCTCAAGTCGGGGCTCCTCCTCGCCGCGGCGCTCGCGTCGATCGCGCTCTTCCGCGCCGGGCGGATCGGGAAGGGCGTCGCCGCGGCCGCGCTCCTCCTCATCACGGCGGGAGACCTCTGGACCCTCGACCGGCGGATCATGGATCCGCAGTTGGGCACGAAGCAGGAGTACGCCGGCTACTTCGCCGAATCGCCGGAGGTCGCCTTCTTCCGGGCCGACTCGACGCAGTACCGCGTCCTCCCGATGGAGTGGAACGACGCCCGCCTCGCCTCCTTCGGCGTGGCCTCGGTGCTGGGCTACCACCCCGCGAAGCCGCGCCTCTATCAGGCGTTCGTCGACACGGTCGGTCTGAATTCGCTGGAGACGCTCCAGTTCCTGAACACGAAGTACGTCGTCTCGAAGGACTACTTCCCGCCGACCATGCCGGGACTCGTGCTTCGCCACGACGGCCAGGTGAAAGTCTACGAAGTCGAGGGCGCGCTGCCGCGCGCGTTCATGGTCCACCGGCTCCACCCCGTGCGCGACGGATCGATGGCGCTGGCGGTGATCCGCTCGCACGGGTTCGATCCGCACTACGAGGCGCTCTGGGACAAGCCCGACCCGCTCCCCGTGCTCGGCGATCCCACGCTGCCCGACCGCGTGCGGACCGTTCGTTTCGATTTCAACGAAGCCGAGTACAGCGTCGCCACCAACGCGCCGGGGCTCCTCGTGACGGTCGACCAATGGGATCCCGACTGGAGCGTCACGATCGACGGGAAGCCGGCGGCGCTCGAGCGGGTGAACTACATGATGCGCGGCGTGCTCCTTCCCGCCGGCGTCCACAACGTCCGTTTCCGCTACATGCCGCGCGCGCTCGAGGCGGGCATCCGGATCTCGGCGGCGTCGCTCGCGCTGACGATCCTCCTCGCGGGCATCGGGCTCGTGACCGGGCGCCGCCGTCGGGGAGCCTCCGCGGGCGGCGCGTCCGGCGCGCCCGGCCACGACGCCGGGCCCGCGTCCGCGCCGACGCCGCCCGAGAAGCGAAAGGGGCGCCGGCCGTGAAAGCGCTCGTCATCATCCCGACCTACAACGAACGGGAGAACCTCACCGAACTCCTGCGCCAGATCTTCGCGCTCAAGCTCGGGCTCGAGGTCCTCATCGTCGACGACAATTCGCCCGACGGGACCGGCGAACTGGCCGATCAGATGGCCGCCGCCGATCCGAACGTCCACGTCCTCCACCGCGCCGGGAAGATGGGGCTCGGCTCGGCGTACGTGGCGGGATTCCGCTACGCGCTCGAGCGCGACTACGAGGCGGTCTTCGAGATGGACGCCGACTTCTCGCACAACCCCGAGAGCCTCCCGGTCTTCCTGAAGGAATTGGAGACGGCCGATCTCGTCCTCGGCTCGCGCTACCTCCACGGCGTGACCGTGGTCAACTGGCCGTTGAGCCGCCTCATCCTCTCCTACGCGGCGAACGTCTACAGCCGCGTCATCACCGGCATGAACATCAAGGACGCCACCGGCGGGTTCAAGTGCTTCCGCCGCCAGGTGCTCGAGGCGATCGACTGGAGCCGCGTGAAGTCCGACGGGTACGGGTTCCAGATCGAGATCAACTTCAAGGCGTTCCGGAAGGGATTCCGCATCAAGGAGATTCCGATCCTCTTCGTCGACCGGCGCGCCGGCGAATCGAAGATGTCCCGGAAGATCGTCTGGGAGGCCGCCTACATGGTCTGGCGCCTGCGGCTCCTCGACCTCATCGGGGCGCTGTAGCCCGCGCCTCCATGGGCGTCGCCCTCGTCGTCGTCCATTACCGAACCCGGGAGCCGCTCGCCCGCCTCCTCGCGTCTCTTCGCGCCGCGAGGCCCGAACCGGTTCGCGAACTCGTCGTCGTGAACAATTCGGGCGAGCCGCTCGACGACCTCGCCGCGACGTCCGGCATTCCGACGCGCATCCTCTCGCCGGGGCGGAACCTCGGCTACGCCGGCGGCGTCAACCTCGGCATCCGGGCGGCGACCGAGGAGGACGTGCTGATCCTGAATCCCGACATCCAGGTGACGCCGGGATCGGTGGAGGCCCTCGTCCGATGCGCGGCGCAGCGGCCGCGCGCCGGGCTCATCGCGCCGAAACTCGTCTTTCCGGACGGAACCCTTCAGCTTTCCGCCCGCCGCTTCTACAATGCGAAGACGCTCCTCCTGCGGCGGCTCCCGATCGGGCCGCTCGCCGACCGGAGCCGCGCGGTGCGCGAGCACCTGATGGCCGACTGGAATCACGAGGAGACGCGCCCCGTCGACTGGGCGCTCGGCGCGGCGCTCTTCGCGCGGCGAGGGGCCATGCGCGACGTCGGCCTCATGGACGAGCGCTACTTCCTCTACTTCGAAGACGTCGACTGGTGCGAGCGGATGTGGCGCCACGGCTTCGAAGTGGTCTACTGCGCCGAGTCGCGCATGGTGCACGAGCACCAGCGCGCCAGCGCCCGACTCGAACCGCGTTCGTGGCGAGCCCACGCGGCCGGGCTCCTGCGATTCGCCGAGAAGTGGAGCGCCGTTCTCTACGCCGTGAGCCAATACCGCCGTCGCATCCTGCAGCTCGCGGCACTCGCGAGCGACCTCGCCGCCGTCTCGGCGGCGTTCGTGGCCGCGTACGGCTTCCGGCTGCTCCTCGATCCGTGGTTCGAGAAGCCGGTCTTCCCGCTTCCGAGTTACGGCGGCCTCTTCGTCTTCGCCGTCGCCATGACGATCGCCTCGCTCGCCTGGAACGGACTCTACCGCCGGCTCGCCTTCGCGGACGGGATCGACCGCGCTTTCTCGATCGGGCGCGCGGTCGTGCAGGCGGGGCTCCTCGTTCTCGCGGCGACCTTCTTCTTCCAGACGCCGCGCTTCTCGCGCGTGCTCGTGCTCCTGCTCGGGCCTCTCTGCTTCGGCATGCTCCTC
>DASTSZ010000057.1:0-2035 GCA_035760425.1 Candidatus Eiseniibacteriota bacterium
TCGATTTTCGGATCGCCTGCAATTCGCTCCGGAGCGCGTCCACCGCTTCCTTCGATTCGCCGCGCGCCGCGGCGCGCATCTCATCGCGAAGCGCTTTCGTCAAATTCGTCATGTTGTCGGTCCCTTTTTCTCAGCCGGAGCTGGTTCCATGCTCGGGTGGCGGTTCCGGATGGAACCGTCCTCCCGCGAGCGCCATCCACTGTAGTCGCGCGCACGGCCCGCCGGGTGTGCCCTGGTGGTGCCGCCGCTGCAGCCGTTCCACGATCGCCGAAACGCCCACGGCATCGGCGTAACGGAGGAGCCCGCCGCGGAACGGCGGGAATCCGGTTCCCATCACCATCGCCAGATCGACGTCGCCGGCGGAGAAGGCGACGCGTTCTTCGAGCGCCATCGTCGCTTCGTTGATCATGGCGTCCACGAGTCGTTCCACGATTTCCTCGGCGCTCGGTCCCGCGGACGGTTCCGCGCCCTTCGCCGGCGCAGGCGGAGCGACCGCCGTGTTCACGCCGCCTCGCGTTCCCTTTTCATACGTGTAGAAGCCGCGCCCCGACTTCTTTCCGAGCGCGCCGTCGGCGACGAGCTTGTCGAGGAGACTCGTCCGCGGCATCCGCTCGCCGAACGCCTCCTCCAGCACGTGCGCCACCTTTCGCGCCACGTCGAGGCCGATCTCGTCGAGCAGCTCGCACGGACCGAGCGGCATGCCGAAGCCGCGGAGCGCGCGATCGATCGATTCGATGGACGTTCCCCGCTCCACCATCGAGACCGCTTCGCCGAGGTAGGGCATGAGGATCCGATTCACGAGGAAGCCGGGCTCGTCGCCGACGACGACCGGTGTCTTCCCCATGCGCCGCGCGAGCGCGACGACCGTCTCCACCGCCGCTTCGTCCGAGCCCTCGTGGCAGATCACTTCCACCAGCGGCATGCGCGTGACGGGATTGAAGAAGTGCATGCCGACGACCCGCTCGGGGCGTACGCAGTTCTTCGCAATGGCGCGCACGGATAGTGACGACGTATTCGTCGCCAGGACGCAGGTGTCGGGGACGAGCGATTCGAGTTCGCGAAAGATCCCCTGCTTGATGCCGAGATCCTCCACCACCGCTTCGATGACGACGTCGGTCCGGCCCAGGCCGTCGAGCGCCAGCGTCGGCTCGATGCGCGCCATCGACTGCTCCAGTTCCGCCTTCGTCAGCCGGCCCCGCGAGGCTTCCTTGTCGAAGAGCTTCTTCGCGTGCGTCAGCGAGTGGAGGATCGGCTCCGGCTTGATGTCGCGGAGGCGCACGTGGATGTCGCGCGAGGAGAGGAGATAGGCGATCTCGCCTCCCATCGTTCCCGCGCCGAGCACGGCGGCCCGCGCCACGGGGCGGGCATGAAGAGCCGGCGGCTCCCGCTTGGCGGCCTCGCGGAGGAGGAAGATGCGGCGCAGGTGGATCGACTCCGCCGTGAAGAGGAGTTTCGCCACCGCCTTTCGCTCGGTCTTCAATCCTTGCGAGAGCGGCTTACCCCACGTGCTCTCCAGCACGCGCAGGATCTCGAGCGGCGCCGGGTAGTGCCCGCCGCTCTGCGCCATCACCTTCTTCCGCGCCTGATCGAGCACGTAGGAGCGGAAGGGCGGGAGCGCTTGGAGCAACTTCTGGACGAACGGGAGGCGCGTCACGCGCGGCTTTTGTCCGGCCAGCATGGCTTCCACCCAGGCCGCGGCGCGCTCGTTGAATCGTTCGCGCGGCAGGATGTCGTCGATCACGCCGACGCGGCGGGCGCGACGCGCGTCGAGGGCGCGGCCGGTGAGGAGGAGATCGAGCGAGGCGATGAGGCCGATGCGCCGCGGCAGGCGTTGCGTGCCGCCGAAGCCGGGGAGAATGCCGAGCATCACCTCCGGCAGCGCCACGCTCACCGCGCGCGCGTCGGACGCGAGCCGATAGTCGAACGCGAGGGTCAGCTCCATGCCGCCGCCCATGCAGGGGCCGTTGATCGCCGCGATCAGGGGGTACGGAAGCTCGCGTATCTCCTGGAAGAGCGTCTGCGCGTCCTTCGCCTT
>DASTSZ010000058.1:0-4304 GCA_035760425.1 Candidatus Eiseniibacteriota bacterium
CGGCGACCACTGCTACGCCTGCTTCAGCGGGGAGTACTCGGTGCGGTTCGGCGCCGAGATGGACAAGCTCGCCTTCGAACGCGGCGCCACGCGCCCGGTGGAGCTCGCCTAAGTCGTTCCGACGCCTCCAACCTCGCGTCACGCCATCGTCAAGATCACGCACCGCCTGCCGATAGTCGGGAGGACGGGGAGGCGGAGTCCGCCCCTCCGCCGACCGATCCATTCGCGCGACGCCGTACTGTAGGCGTCGCCACGGCAGCGACTTAGGGCGGAGTTCTCGCGTGACGAACGAAGAGAACAGCGGGCGGAAGAAGCTGGGCGAGTACCTCCTCGAGGCGGGGCTCCTGAACGAGCACCAGCTGAAGGAGGCGCTTCGCCGTCAGCGCCAGACGAAGGAGCCGCTCGGCCAGATCCTCGCGAAGAGCGGGATGATCTCCGAGGCCGACGTCTGCAACGTCCTCCACCAGCAGCTCGGTCTTCCGGACATCGACTTCGCCGCGGTCGCCATCGAGGAGAGCGTGATCGCGCTCATCCGCGAGGACCTCGCCAAGAAGTACACCGCCATCCCCATCGAACTCGAAGGGCGGAGCACGATCCGCGTGGCGATGGCCGATCCGCTGAATCAGAGCGCGATCGACGACATCCGCTTCCAGAGCGGCTACTTCGTGAAGCCCGCGCTCGCGGCGCCGTCGGCGATCGTCGAGGCGATTTCGAAGTACTACCACATCGACGCCTCGGTCGTGGAAATCCTCGAGAACATCATCAAGGACGACCCCGTGAGCGAAGTCCGGGAGATCGTCGACGCGCCGCCCGACGCCTCGCTCGAGGAGCTGATGAAGCTCTCGGCCGGGCCGCCGATCGTCCGCCTCGCCAACTGGATCATCACGCGCGCCGTCGAGATGCGCGCGAGCGACATCCACATCGAGCCGCACGAGAAGGGGGTCGGCGTTCGCATCCGCGTCGACGGCCTGCTCCAAGACTTGGAGCGGCTGCCGAAGTGGACGCAGGGCGCGCTCACGTCGCGCGTGAAGATCCTCGCGACGCTCGACATCGCCGAGAAGCGCCTGCCGCAGGACGGCCGATTCCGCGTGGAGATGGAGGGGCGCCGCATCGACCTCCGCGTCTCGACGCTGCCGACGGCGCACGGCGAGAAGATCGTGATCCGCATCGTCGACCAGGAGCGCTCGGCGCTTCGCCTCGACTCGCTCGGGCTCTCGGAAGTGAACCTCGGCCGCCTCAAGGCGTACGGCCAGCGTCCGCAGGGGATCGTGATGGTCACCGGGCCGACCGGGAGCGGCAAGACGACGCTCCTCTACTCGCTCCTCCAGCACATCCACTCGGTGACGAAGAACATCGTCACGGTGGAGGATCCGATCGAGTACCAGGTCGCGGGCGTGAACCAGGTGCAGGTCGACGAGAAGAGCAAGAAGACCTTCGGCTCCATCCTGCGCGCCATGCTGCGTCAGGATCCCGACGTCATGATGATCGGCGAGATCCGGGACACGGAGACCGCCCAGATCGCCTTCCGCGCCTCGATCACCGGCCACCTGGTCCTCTCGACCGTGCACACGAACGACGCGCCGGCGGCCGTCACGCGCCTCGTCGACCTCGGGCTGCAGCCCTTCATGGTCGCCTCGAGCCTCGTGGCGGCGATCTCGATGCGGCTCATCCGGCTTCTCTGCCCGAAGTGCAAGGACGCCTATGTCCCGAGCGGGGAGGACCTGCGGCTCCTGGGGCTCTCGCACCGCGACGCGCGGGACCTCGTGCTCTACCGGCCCGTCGGCTGCGAGCACTGCAGCGAGACCGGCTATCGGGGCCGCACCGGCGTCTTCGAGATCCTGGAACTGACCGAGAACGTGCGCCGCCTCGTGGCGGGGCACGCGACCGAGTCGCTCATCCGCCGCGCGGCGATGGAGGACGGCATGATTACGATCGGCCAGGACGGCCTCGCGCGCGTCCTCGCCGGCGAGACGTCCCTCGAGGAAGTGCAGCGCGTCGTCTTCTACGAGGAGGAACTCGGCCACGTCTGCGCGACCTGCCGGCACTCCGTCGCGTCCGACCATCTCTACTGCCCGCACTGCGGCACGCCGAGCGCGACCTCCTGCGTCTCCTGCGGCCGCCGCGTCGACGCCGAGTGGTCCTTCTGTCCGACCTGCGGCGTCGCCCACGCGCACGTGGCGAGCCCCGAGACGCCGCCGGAAGAGACGATCGGCGGCGAGCCCGCCCCCGAGGCGAGCGAGCCCGTCCCCTCCAGTTCCGTCCGGCGCGCCCCGCGCGCGTCGAAGAACGTCGGAGCCGCCCGCGAGGCTTGACCGCCCGGGCGGCCCTCCCTAGAATCCCCCGACCCTACGACCGCGACGGCATCACGCCGAAACGCGGGACCCCGCAGGGAGTTCCGGCACGGGGCCCATGTCCGTTCACGAGATTCGCCGCACCAAGCTCGACGCGCTCCGCGCGGCCGGCGTCGAACCGTTCGCCTACGGGTTCGACGTCACGCACGGCTCGGCGCGCATCCTCGCCGGCGCCGACGCGCTCGAGGCCTCCGCGCAGCCGGTCCGGTACGCCGGACGGCTCATGACGAAGCGGGGGCACGGCAAGGCCTCCTTCGCCCATCTCAAGGACCGCGACGGCCTCCTGCAGATCTACCTCCGCGAGGACACGCTCGGCCCGGAGGGGTACGCGGCCGCGCTCGAGTGGGACCATGGCGACTGGATCGGCGTCGAAGGCCCCGTCTTCAGGACGAAGACCGGCGAAGTGACCGTGAAGGTGGAGCGCGCCACGTTCCTCGCGAAGGCGCTCCGGCCGCTTCCCGAGAAGTGGCACGGCCTCACCGACGTCGAGATCCGATACCGCCAGCGCTACACCGACCTCGTCGTGAACGACGACGTGCGCGCCGTCTTTCGCGCGCGCACCGCCATCGTGCGCGCCATGCGCGCCTTCCTCGACGAGCGGGAGTTCTTGGAGGTGGAGACGCCGGTGCTCCAGGCGCTCTACGGCGGCGCCACGGCGCGCCCCTTCATCACGCACCACAACGCGCTCGACATGCCGCTCTACCTCCGCATCGCCGACGAACTCTATTTGAAGCGGCTCATCGTCGGCGGCTTCGAGCGGGTCTACGAGATCTCGAAGGACTTCCGGAACGAAGGCATCGACCGGAGCCACAATCCCGAGTTCACGATGCTCGAGTTCTATCAGGCGTTCGCCGACTACGAGCGGATGATGGAGGTGACGCAGGACCTCATCGTGCACGTGGTCCGGGCGGTCCACGGCACGCTCGCGATTCCGTACGGGGGCAGGACCGTCGACTTCACGCCGCCCTGGCGCCGCCTCCCGTTCCTGGAGGCCGCGGCGCAGGGGCTCGGACTGAAGGCCCTGCCGGCCACGCTCGAGGATCTCCGCGCGGCGGCGCGCGGCGTCGGGCTCTCGGTCGACCCGGCGCTCGGCTACGGGCGCGTCCTCGACGAGATCGTCTCCGAAAAGGTGCAGCCCGACCTGATCTCGCCGACCTTCCTCACCGACCATCCGCGCGACATGTCGCCGCTCGCGAAAGCGAAGCGGGGGAATCCGGAGTTGGTCGAACGCTTCGAGGTGATCTGCGCGGGGATGGAGATCGCGAACGCCTTCTCCGAGCAGAACGATCCCGACGCGCAGCGCCGCGCCTTCGAGGACCAGGCGGAGCAGCGGAAGAAGGGCGACGACGAGGCCCAGCCGCTCGACGCCGACTATCTCCGCGCGCTCGAGATGGGCATGCCGCCGACGGGCGGCGTCGGGGTCGGCGTCGATCGCGTCGTCATGCTCCTCACCGACCAGCGCTCCATCCGCGACGTGATTCTCTTCCCCCACATGCGTCCCGAGGAGGAGGCGGGGGCCTGAGCGCCCGCGGCCGCGCCGGTTCGCGGCCGCCCCGCCGATCGATGGGATACGTACGGACGATCGCCTTCCGCTACCTGCGCTCCAAGCGCCGGCTCAACTTCATCACGCTCGTGAGCCTGCTCGCGTCGGGGGGTGTGTTCCTCGGCGTGGCGGCGCTCACGATCGTCCTCTCCGTCATGAACGGCTTCGAGGACCAGGTCCAGCGCCGGATCGCCGGCACGAACGCCCACATCGCCGTACTCGGATCGGACGACGCGCCCCTGCCGAACAGCGCGGCCATCCCCGACGAGATCCGGAAAGCGCTTCCCGGCGCCGAGGTCGCGCCCTTCGTCTACGGCAAGGTGATGGTGGCGTCGAAGTCGAGCGTCGACGGCATGGTGCTCAAAGGGGTCGAACCGGCGCGCGAAGTGCGCGTCACCGACATCCTCGCG
>DASTSZ010000059.1:0-9649 GCA_035760425.1 Candidatus Eiseniibacteriota bacterium
CTCGTGAGAATCACGAGGTGCTTCACTTTGCGGAACTGGGCCGCGTCGAGGATGCGCAATTCGACGTACTCCTTGCCGACCGGCTCCAGGACGTAGCTGGACGTGGGTTGCGCGCTCAAGACTTGCGCCTTCTCGGCGGGAATTCGGATCACGTTCTGCTGGTCCGTATCGAAGGCGACAAACGACGCCTCGTTGAACGTGCCCGAGGGCTCGAGCGTCTTGCCGAAGCCAAGCACGCCACCCTTCGCGACCGCGACTCCGCTGTTCGTCAGCTCCTTCTTGGTTCCCATCGCGTAGTAAATGGTCGCGATTTCCGACTGCTTCTGCACCAACTGCTGCTGCTTGTCCTCGACCTCGGTGGAGAGTCCGGCGACGCGCGTCGTGAGCGTGTCGACCTGGGTGGAGAGTTCCACGATCCGCTCTTCCTTCTCGGTGACGTTGCGGCGAAGCCCGGCCACCAATCGCTCGAGCCCTTCGATCTTCACGCCGCTCTTCTTGAGATTCTTGTCGAGGACCTCGATCCGATCCTTCGTCCGCTCCACGGCGGCCTTGAGCGTGGCGATGCGCGAGAGGACCGTGTCATGAAGCGTTCCGGGAGGCTGCGTTTCGTCGAGGGGCTGCGCGGGAACATAGCGGCTCCCGTCCGGTCCCAACACGATCGCATTGAGGCTGTCCTGGATCGTCACGATTTCGCTGACCGCTTGGTCGTAGCGCAGCCGCGTCTGCTCTTCGGCCGCCGACATCTCCGTGAACTGCTTCACCGACTTCTTGTAATTGGAGTAGGTGATGATCACGGCGCCGAGCAGCAGCACGCTGATGAAGCCGAGTGCGAAGCCGATACCTTTACGCATGACTGAATCTCCTTCGCTGACGCGCGTCGCGTCGGTGGCAGGCGAGTCGCCCGTGAAATGTCTGCGAGGTGTCCGACTCCTGATCGGCCCCCGCCGCCGCCTGACGAACGGCCGCAAGACGCATGCCACGGGGGGCCCGGGCCGCGGCCGGGGGCGCGCCGATTCGGGGCTCAAGCGGTTCGGGGGCTTGTTCTTGAGGGGGCGCCGATCGGGCGGCCGGACGCCCCGCCCGACGAGGTCTCGGGGGAGTTCCCTGTACGGCCAGGGACGACCGGGGCGGCCCTTGCTCCGGCCGGAGCGCACCTCCAGGGGCACCCCCGGCGGGCCCTGGCGGGACCTGGCGGGTTAGGAGGGGGCGCTACCCCAGCGCCGAGTAGCCGCCGTCGACCGGAATGGCCGCCCCCGTGATGAAGTCGGAGGCGTCGCTCGCGAGGAAGACGGCGATGCCGGCGACGTCGTCGGGACGGCCCCAGCGCCCCGCGGGCGTGCGCGCGACGACGCGCTCCGCGAGACCCGGCACCTGTTCGCGCGAGCCGCGCGTGAGATCGGTGTCGATCCATCCGGGAAGGATGGCGTTCACCTGGATGTCGTCGGGCGCCCAGGCCACGGCGAGCGACTTCGTGAGTCCCACGATGCCCGCCTTGCTCGCGGCGTAGGCCGCGGCGTACGACGCGCCGAAGCGCGAGAACATGGAGCCGAGGTTGATGATCTTCCCGCCGCCCGCCGCCTTCATGTGCGGATAGGCGGCGCGCGCGCCGAGGAGCGCGGAGGTGAGGTTCGTGTCGATCACCTCGCGCCACTCGTCCATGGAGAGGACGTCGGGCGCTTTTCGGATGTTGATGCCGGCGTTGTTGACCAGGATGTCGAGACGTCCGTGGCGCTCGACGGTCGCCGTCACGAGCGACGCGACGCTCGACTCCTCGCGCACGTCGCAGACGACGCCGATGGCGTCGGCGCCGGACGCGCGGAGGCCCGCCGCGGCGCGCTCCACCGCGTCGGCGCTGCGCGCCGCCACCACGACCGATGCGCCCGCGCGAGCGAGGCCGCCCGCCATCGCGAACCCGAGCCCGCGGCTTCCGCCCGTCACGATCGCGACGCGTCCCTGAAGCACGCCCGTGCCCTCCGTCATGTGCGCAGGAGTTCCCGCTCCCAGCGCTCCTTCCCCGCCAGGAGCGGCTTCAGCGCCAGCATCCCGATGGGGCCGATCGACTTCTCGAGGAATCGGAGTTCGGTGAGGTTCTCCTGCACCTCGACGTCGACCGGAAGTTCGACGCCCGCGGCGCGGGCCAGGAGGAGCCCCTTCGCGCGGAGCGAGAGTTCGAGTTCCACGCGGAGCAGGCAGAGCATGTCGGCCACGACCACGCCGGGGAATCGCGTCCGCAACTGCGAGAGGTAATGCCCCACGCGCGTCTCCACCACCTCGCCCGAAAGGATCTGTTCCAGCGCCTCCACGTCGCGGTCCATCCCCGCGCCGAGCCAGGCGCGCGTGGCGCGCTCGCTGCGCGCGAAGATGGCGGCGAGGAGCATCGGCATCACGGCGGCGAGGAGCCCGGTCATGGCGAGCGGCGGAAGGACGAAGAGGTTGAAGCCGACGTGGACGAGGATGGCGATCGCGAGCCCCGGGAGGAATCGCGTGACGCCGAGCTCGTCGTGGCTCGTGAGGCCTTTACCCAGGATCGCGAAGGCGGCCGTCGCCCCGCCGTGCATCATCGCGGTGCCGATCCCCCGCACGAGCCAGAGCCCGAGTCCCGCGTTTCCGAGCGTCTGCGCGTAGTAGACGTTTTCGAGGAGCGCGAAGCCCGTGCCGATGGCAAAGCCGTGGATGGCCGCGTCGACGAGGAAGCCGATCCGGCCGGTGCGGAGGAGCCAGAAGGCGAGGGCCGACTTCGCCGTCTCCTCCACGAGGGGGCCGACGAACCGCTGCAGCGTATCGCCGGAGACGCCGGCGCGAAGGAGCGCCACGTTCACGCCGAGGCTCACGAGCGCGGCGAGCACGCCGAAGGCGACCGAGCGCACGACGTCGAGCCGCCGGACGAGCTTGAACGAGTCGAGCAGGAGGAGCGCGAGCAGGAAGAGTGTGACCGGAAGGAATCCGAGGAGAAGGGTCGCGCCGCCCGTCACCGAGAGGACCTCACAGGATCTTGAGCGAGATCATCCACTCCCTCGTCGGCGCCTCGCCGCGCTCGAAGGCGCGGGCGTAGCCTCCCGACAGGGTGAGCGGCTGCATGGTGAAGAGCTGGAAGCGCACGTCCAACTGCGCGCCGACGTTCGTGAGTTTCCGCCGGGAGGCGTCGTCGTCGAAGTTGGTGACCAGTCCGCCCGCGAAGACGCCGAGCCGGGCGTACGAAGCGTAGAAGGGGAGCACGCCGGCGCGCCGGAAGCGAACGCCGGGGAGCGACCAGTCGAGCGTCGCCTTCGCGAAGTTCCGCCCGCCGATCTCGTTCAGCTCGCGTCCCGGGAAGGCGTCGTATTCGCGGTAGCGCTTGATCTCGCGATAGTCGACGCCGTTGTTGCCGAAGCCGCCGAAGAAGAAGTTCGCGAAGGGGTCGTCCCGGTCGCCCACCCCGCTGCCCGCCGCGGTCCGCAGCCAGAGGGAGGAATTCCGGATGGGGAGCGGCGTGCCGACGTCGAGCGTGCCGTAGGCGAGCGGGTAGCCCTGCCAGGCGGCGCTTCCCTGATACCCCTGACGAACCAATTGCTGCTCCCCGACGAGCCGCCAGCGGATCCCCTTCTCGGTGTCGATCGCCCCGATCGAGGAGCGGAGGTTCTTGTACGAGAGCGTGACGATCGACGTCACCAGCTTGTCGAAGCCTGCCTCCGTCGCGACGTTCTGGTAGTCGGGCAGCCGGTCGAGCCCGCCGTATCCCGCGACGCCGACACTCCACTCCATCTCCCGCGGACGATCGTAGATGATCGACATCGTCTTCCGCACGCTCGCGCCGTAGCCCTTCCGGCTCGTCTTGGTCGGCCCGATGAGATCGTAGAAGGACGCCCCGTTCCACTTCACGCCGGTGTCCCAACCACGTCCCTTGTAGTCGAGCGAGAGATGCCAGCGCTCGTCGGCCGGGAGCGCATTCCCCGGCGTGAGCGAGGCCGAGAGCGTGACGCGTTCCGATTGGAGCGGATCGGAGATCGTCGCGGCGAGGCCGACGGCCGCGTAGTCCTTGTAGCCCTCCGCGATCGGATAGAGCCCCGCGAGCCCCAGGCGGCGCGTGGCGTGATAGGGCGTGTCGGAGAGACGGATGGAGTCGATGGAGACGCTCGAGGGAGGCGGCATCTTCCACTCGCGCACGATCGGGTAGCGCGCCGCGATCCGGGCGCCGAGGAAGGTGATGGCGTTCGCGTCCTCGAGCGGCTTCGCGGCGATGGTCGCGGGCACGAATCCCTCGCCCGTGTAGCGGAAGACCACGAGCGAGTCGTTCGAGAGCGGGAGCGGGCGGAAGAAGCCGGTCTCCGTGTTCGTCACGAGCTCCATGGCCCGGGACTCCAGATCGAACCGCCAGATGTTCGACACCCCCGTGTAGTAGGAGGAGCCGAAGAGATAGCGGCCGTCGGGCGAAAAGACGAAGCCCGTCGGGATGGAGGAGCCGAAGTCGTGGAGCGTGGTCGTAGTCGCGGAGGAGTCGCGCTGCATGAGATCCGCGATCTCCATGATCCGGAGCGTCTGGCGCCCGCTCGGCTCGGCGAAGGAGGCCGCGATCCGCTTGCCGTCGGGCGAAATGTCGAGGTCGTAGAGATCGTGGCCGTAGGGCCACGAGGAGACGCGAGACCAATCGTTGTAGGGCGCCGGGATCCGGACGAGCGTGGAGATGCCGTTGTAGTGCCGCACGCCCCAGAGGCTGCTGTCGGCGGCGTTGAACGCGAGGTCCCCGGCGCGGAGATCGCGCTGCAGGACGCGCGAGCGGCCGGTCGAAGGATCGAGCGCGCAGAGATCCCGCCAAGTGGTGTTGTCGGCGGTGTAGAAGATCGTGCCGGCGGCGGGATCGCGGGCGATCGAGGTGACGAAGTAGAGCGCCGCCCCCTTCACGTCGTGGAGCTTCCGCGCCTCGCCGCCGTCGAGGGGAATGGCCGCGATCTGCCCGAACGCCCCCGGATACTGAACGCCGGCGTAGAGCATGCGGCGCGCGGGATCGAAGACCGCACGCGAGACGGAGCCGAGCGGCCGCGGCGAGAGGTCGTGGTAGGGCGTGATCGGATAGCGCCGGAGCGAGTCGAGGTTCGCCTGCTGGAACTCCCGCTCCCAGGCGATCCACTCCTTCCACCCCTGTTCGAGCGAGCGGCCGTAGACCTTCCGGAACTGGGAGGCGAAGTAGGGCTTGCTCCCGGGGCCGCGCCCGACCCAGGCCACGATCGACTCGGGCCCGTGCTCGAGCGCGAGGTAGGACAGGAATCGCGTGCCGTAGAGGTAGGAGTTCACGCCGACCTGGAAGTCGACCTTCGTCCCTTCCGACTCGAGACCGAGCGGATCATAGATGCGGCTCCCGTCCTTCACCATCGAGCGGAAGACCATCTCGTCGTACGGCCCCTGCGCGCGTCCGAGACCGCCCGCCATCCACGTCTCGAAGAAGACCGCCGCCCCTTCGTGAAACCAGCGGGGCGCCGCGCGGCGCGGCACGGTGAGGTACGAGTAGATCATCGTCTCGGGGTGGTCGTTCGACTCCCGGATCTTCCCGGAGAGGAGCCGTCGCACGGTCCGGTCGAAGCCGGCCGCCTGATCGAGCGCCACCACGTGGACGGCCTCGTGGTTCATCGTGAAGTTCATGCGCTCGTTCGAGGGCCCCGACTCGTAGACGAAGTTCACCGGGGCGACGTCCATGGAGAGCGTGTTCCGGGGGCTCACCGATACGCCCGCGTTCCCGTAATCGGCCGGATCGCCGAGGTAGATCGTGACCTTGTCCCACGGCTCGTAGTGGAAGAGGGCCCGGTGGAAGCGGAAGGAGTTCTCGAAGCACTTGGCCGCGTAGGGCGCCAGGTAGCTGAGGGTGGGAGCGTAGTAGACGACCCGGAAGTGAGGCGTCTCGAGAACGCGGGTCTCCGCGCGGGCGGGCCGCGCCGGGGCGGCGGCCAGGAGCAGGGCGGCGGCGGCGGCCAGCAGGGCCCGGGAGGCGCCGCCTTTTCGCTGCGTCATCGTCGAATGAGTCCCCTTCCAAGAGGTGCGGGTCGAACCGCGCGGGCGGCGCCGCCCGGCGGGCCGGGGGCCTCGCCCCGGCAAGACGGAGGAGCATACAACGAGCAGGGCGGCGCCGCTGCTCCTGCGCCGCCCTGCGTTCAACGAAGGGAGATGTCGGGTCTAGATGTCCGTCGCTCGCTGCGTGCCGCTCGTTACTCCGCGGAGTTGATGGCCGAGGCGACTTCGGGGGCCACGATGGCCTTCCCGAGGTCCCCGCTTCCGGCGAGTTTGGCGAAGTCGGGCGAACCGACGATCTTGCCGAATTCGGGATTCGACAGCATCTGGAGGAACTCGACCGACGTCACGGTCTGGGCGAATTCCGGCGTGCCGGCGAGCGCCTGGAATTCAGCCGACTTGACGATCGACTCGAACTCCCGCGGGAACTGCGTCTTCTCGAAGTCCCGGATGACCTGGTTCTTGTCGAAGTCGCGGATCACTTGCGTCTTCTCGAAGTCACGGATGGCCTGGGTCTTCTCGAAGTCGCGGATCGCCTGCGTCTTCTCGAAGTCCCGGATGGCCTGCGTCTTCTCGAAGTCGCGGATCACTTGGCTCTTCTCGAAGTCGCGAATCGGGTGCGTCTTCTCGAAGTCGCGGATCACCTGGCTCTTCTCGAAGTCGCGGATGGCCTGCGTCTTCTCGAAGTCGCGGATCGCCTGGGCCTTCTCGAAGTCGCGAATCGCCTGCGTCTTCTCGAAGTCGCGGATCGGGTGCGTCTTCTCGAAGTCGCGAATCACCTGGGCCTTCTCGAAGTCGCGGATCGCCTGAGCCTTCTCGAAGTCGCGAATGTACTGGTGCTTCTCGAAGTCGCGAATGGCCTGCGCCTTCTCGAAGTCGCGGATCGCCTGCGTCTTCTCGAAGTCGCGCGGATTTTGCGTCTTCTCGAAGTCGCGGATCGGGTGCGTCTTCTCCCAGTCGCGGACGAACTGAGCCTTCTCGAAGTCGCGGATCGCCTGCGTCTTCTCGAAGTCGCGGATCGGGTGCGTCTTCTCGAAGTCGCGGATCACCTGGGCCTTCTCGAAGTCGCGGATGGCCTGCGCCTTTTCGAAGTCGCGAATTTCCTGGGTCTTCTCGAAGTCGCGGATCGGGTGCGTCTTCTCCCAATCGCGGACGAACTGAGCCTTCTCGAAGTCGCGGATGGCCTGGGTCTTCTCGAAATCCCGGATCGGCTGGGTCTTCTCGAAGTCGCGGATCGCCTGGGTCTTCTCGAAGTCGCGCGGATAGTAGACCTTCTGGAAGCCCTCGGTCGTCGCCAGCTGCGCGAATTCCTTCTTCTGCACCAGCGTCTGGAATTCAGGCGAACGAACCATCGTCTGGAAGGCGGGCGAGGAGGCGAGCTTCTGGAAACCTTCGCTCTTCGCGAGCTTCCGGAATTCGGGATTGGCGACGAGACGGTGGAACACGTCGCTCTGGATCAGGTCGTTGATCGCCGCCGGGTCGAGCGCGACGTCCTCGGACGTGATCTGGGTCGAGTGGTACCGGTCCGCGGCGCCGATCGTGCCCTGGGTTCCCCACTTCGGCGGAAACTGGCCTTGCCACGCGGCGATCCCCACGCCGGCGGCAACGACGAGTCCGGTGACGATAAACACACGCTTGTTCATGACGAAACCTCCCCCTTCATTGGGCGTTACTGGACCGGTCCCGACGACCCGTCCACGACTACCGTTCGCGCGGACTCACCGCCCGAGCGAACCAAAATCTCGAGGGGCGCACGATGCGCTTCCTCGCCGCGCAACTCGACGACGAACTCCCCGACGCCGTCGCTCGCGCGCTGCCCGATACGAAGACCCGTAGGGCCGACGGTTGCATGGCCCGCTCCCGGAGGGCTCATGCGGAGATCGCTGATGCGGAGGCCGCTCCCGATGAGTTCGACGGCTGCGTCGTCCGCCGAACCCGGAACCACCTCGAGTCGAACCGTCACGTCCGGGCCGTTCGCCCAGGTCGTGACCGTGACGCGCGCCTGGCCGGCGACGATGACCTGCGTCGCCCCCGGGGCCGCGCCGCGGTGGGAGTCCCTCGGCATCATCGCGCCGCGAAGATTCGCGACGCCGTCCCGGGAACTCCCCACGAGATTCCCGGAGACCAACGCGATGGCCAGGACGCCCACCCCGACGCCCGCCGCGAACGGAACCGCTTCGCGCCACGGCACGGATCGGAACGTATCCGCGAGGAGCGATCGCCAGAACCCTCTCTCCGTCACCGGCGCGGAGGCTTTCGTACGCGAGGTCGCGGCGCGCAGGATGCTCGGCTTCAAATCGGGGGGAGGGGTCTCCAGCCCGACCTGGTTCAGGGTGCCGACCGTCTCATGCAGCGCGCGGTGCCATTCGCGTGCGTCCGGGTTCCCGTCGAGGTGAATGCGGAGCGCCTCGCGCTCCTCGGGGGTGGCGATCCCGTCGACCTCGTCGTTGGCGATACGCTCGAATTGCTCGCGGTTCACGATGTGATTCCTTTCCGGCTCAGCATTTCGCCGAGGAGCCGCCGAGCCGTATGGAGTCGGGACTTCACGGTCTTTTCCGGCACTTCGAGGATCTGGCTCATCTCCGCCTGATTCAATTCCAGGAAGTGCCTCATGATCACGACGGTCCGGTAGTCGGCGTTCAGTTGCATCAGCGCGCTTCCGATTTCCGTTCCGACTTCGCCGAGGGCCGCACTGTCGTCCGGCCGTCGGCCGTCGGATTCGAGCCCCGGATCGAGTTCCTCGTGGCGCCGGCGCCGTCCCCGGTAGTTCAGCGACTCGTTCACGGCGATCCGGTAGATCCACGAGAAGAACCGGTGCGAAGGGTCGTACGAACCGAGATTCTGAAAGACCTTCACGAAGACCGTCTGGGCGATGTCCTTCGCTTCCTCGCGGTCGTTCACCATTCGGAGCGCCAGGTTGAAGACCACCCCCTGGTACCGATCGACCAGGACTCCGAAGGCCCTCGAATCTCCCCGCTTCGCCTTCTCGATCACTGCTTCTTCGTCGGTCTCAATCATCAGTACAGGCCGCGGCCGCCGAGGTTGGTGACTTAATTCGGGCCCTCGAAAGATTCGTGGCCCCATGCGATCGCTCACTCGATGTTCAGGACCTTGTCGAGGCCCGTATAGACGAAGACGGTGCGGACCCGCGGGTTCATTCCGGTCAGTCGGAGGCTCCCGCCCGAAGTCTGCAACCTCTTGTGTAACTCCAAGATAACGGTGATTCCCGCGCTCGAGATGTAGTCCAGGGCCGAACAGTCGGCGACCACGTCCCCCGAGACGCGCTTCAGGCTCTGGGCGGCGTGGTCCGTGCGCGAGGCGTCGAGCCGGCCGGAGATGGCGATCTTTCCGTCGTTTCCGAGTTGGATATTGAACATCAATGCTCCTGGCCGGTGGGGAGTGGGAGGGAAACGGTGATGGCGCTCACCCCGTTCTGGTGCCCGTAGACGAATTCGCGGGCGAGCTGCCGGACGAGGTGGATCCCCCGCCCGCCGCGCGATTGCTGTTCGAGCGGGAGGGAGAGGTCGGGCGCGGGTACTTGAGTCGGATCGAATGGCGCGACGTCGAAGTCCCGCAGCGTGAGCCGGACGCTCCCGTCCTCGCGCTCCAGGCCGACTTCGATGTCGTGGCGTCCGTCGAGGTTATGGCGAACGAGATTGGTGAAGAGCTCCTC
>DASTSZ010000060.1:0-2533 GCA_035760425.1 Candidatus Eiseniibacteriota bacterium
CGTCCAGATCTTCACGAAGTAGACGCCGGAGGGCACGCGGCCTCCCGTCTCCGTCCGTCCGTCGATCGTCACGTCGTGGTACCCCGCCGCCGCCTGGCGTTCATCGAGGTAGGTGCGAACGAGCCGGCCGTTCAGATCGAACATCTGCACCGTCACGGCCCCCGCCTTCGCGGTCTCGAACGTGAGGCGCGCCGACGGATTCAGCGGATTCGGCGAGATTGACGCGGCCAGCGCGCCGCCGGTGGCCTTCACCGTGAGCAGGAGTTCGGCCCGGAAGACGCCGCCCGTCGTGAGCGCGCCGTCGATGAAGACGGTCACGTCGTTTCGCCCCGCGGGCAGCAGACTGAAGAGTTGGCGCAGATCGGCCTTCGCGAAGCAGACGCCGAGCTCGGCCTGTCCGTTACCGTTCTTGTCGCCCCCGACGGACGTCTTGTCGCCCACCGCGGGAATCTCGGACACCGCCCCCGTTCCGGCCGAGACCATCTTGATCGTCGCCAGGTTCACGTCGGCGAGATTGAAGCTCCCCCCGAGCGGCTCCACCTGAGCGCACGTGAAGGGTTTTCCGGAGCCGAGACTCACGGTGCCGTTCCCGCCCGTCGTGAACGCGAAGGCCGAGTATTCGTTGTCGATCGACGCGGTGGTCACATCGGTCGCCTGGCACGTTCCGTCGTCCACGGTGAGAGAGACCGTGAAGTTCGCGGCGAACGAATAGACGTGCGAGGTCGTGGCGCCGGAGCCGGTCGTGCCGTCCCCGAAGTCCCAGGCGTACGTGAGCGGCGCGCCGTCGGGACTCGACGATCCGGTTCCGTCGAACGCGACCGCGCTGCCGCGGACTCCGAGATAGGGACCGCCCGCGCTCGCGACCGGGCAGCGATGCACGTCCGCCACCGCGATGGTGAACGACTTCGAGTCGCTGGCCGCGCCGTCCGAGACGCGGACCGTCGCGGTGTAGCTCCCGGCGTCCGTGAATCCGGGCGAGAGCGTCACGAGGCCCGCGGCCGAGACCACCATGAAGAGCGGACTCGGTCCCACCTTGGAAAAGGTGAGGAACGCGCCCTCGGGATCGCTTCCGGTCAGCTGCTGTGTCGCGACCGCCCCCTCATCGACTGTCATGTTCGACGGCGGGTCGAGCACCGGCGGACGATTCGAGTCGCCGACCGTGAGCGCGGTCGTCGCGAAACTCGTGTTGGCCGGAGTCCCCGAATCGGTCGCGCTCCAATTGATCGTATAGCTGCCCGCGTCGTTCGGACCCGGCGTCCCCGAAAGCGTGAGCACCGGATTGAGCGAGGGCCCCGCGCAGGTCGGGCCCAGCAGGAACGCGGGACGCGCGGTCACGCAGAGCGTGACGTCTTGGCCGTCCGGATCGCCGGCCGTCGCCGTGATCGAGAACGGCACGCCTTCGGTGGCGGACGCGCTCGGCGAGACGGTGATGACCGGGCTTCGTCCCGGGCCGCCGACCGTCACCGCCGTGACGGCGGTGCGCGTACCCGCGGGCGAGTGCGAGTCCGTCGCCGCCCAGTTGATCGTGTAGCTTCCCGACTGGGCGAAATTGGGCGTCCCCGAGAGCGTGATGGACGGATTGAGGCTCGGTCCAGCCGACGACGGCCCTGCGAGGAACGCGGCGTTATTCGTCTGCGAGAGCGTCACGTTCTCCGCGTCGGGGTCGGTCGCGGAGCCGGTGATCGTGACGTTGACGAACTCCTGCGCGGAGACGATCGCCGGCGCCGTGATGAGGGGGGTTCGATTCACGTCCGTGATCAGGACCGCCGTGGTGGCCTGCGCCGTGAGGGCCGGCGAGCCATCATCGATCGCCGTCCATTGAATGGCGTACGAGCCCGCCTGGTTGAAGTTGGGCACGCCAGACAGGGCGATGCTCGGGTTCAGCGAAGGACCCGCCGAGGAAGGGCCGGAGAGGAAAGGCGCGTTGTTCGTCTGCGTGAGCGTGACGCCGTTCGCGTCCGCGTCGAGCGCCGACGCGCTGATCGTGATCGCGCTGTTCTCAGCGCCGGAGGCTGTGGCCGGCGCCGTGATCACCGGCGGGTTGGAGCATCCGCCGATGCTCATCGAGGTGGTGGCCGCGGCCGTCGCGGCCGGGACGTGCGAGTCCGCTGCGGACCAACTGATGACCCAGCTCCCACACTGCCCCGGCCCCGGCGTTCCGCTCAACGTGATGCTCGGGTTGATCGAGGGCCCGCTCGAACTCGAGGACGTGAAGAAAGGCGCGTTGTTGGATTGGGAGAGCGTCACGGCCTCCGCGTCCGGATCGCTCGCGGACCCGGTCACGGAGATGGAGACGCCCGTTACGGCGCTCACGGTCGCCGGCGCCGTGATGACCGGATTCGAATTCACCTGCGCCCGCGCCGTCTCGGGAATCCCCGCCGCCACGCTGCACACCGCCACCATAAGTAGCAACCGACGCATGGGGCCCTCCTTCGGTGCAAGGATGAGAAGCCGCCCGATCCTCGATCCAGGCTACTCCCCCGCCTCCGCACGAACAACCACGTCCCTGTAAAAAAGAAACGGGCCGGAAACC
>DASTSZ010000061.1:0-23008 GCA_035760425.1 Candidatus Eiseniibacteriota bacterium
CGGCGTGCTCGGCGGCCGCCTGGTAGATGGCGAGGCTCACGGCGCGAAGCTCTTCCGCGCGCGCCTGGCCGACGATCGTCGCCATGCGTTCGAAGGAGATGTTCTCGTCGTGACCCTCCTCCGCCTTCGTCGCGGGCGTGAAGATCGGCTCGGGGAGTTTCGAGGAGAGGGTGAGCCCGGCCGGCAGCGGCACGCCGCAGACCGAGCGCGACGCCTGGTACTCCTTCCAGCCCGAGCCCGCCAGATAGCCGCGCACCACGCACTCCACGTCGAAGCGCTTCGCGCGATGCGCGAGCATGGAGCGCCCTTCGAGCAGGTCGGCGTGCTTCGAGAAGGGCTCCGGGAACTTCGCGACGTCGCACGTGAGGTAGTGCGTCGGCACGATGTGGGCGAGCTTCTCGAACCAGTACTTCGAGATCTGCGTGAGGACGCGGCCCTTGCCGGGAATTCCCTCGTTCAAGATCACGTCGTAGGCCGATACGCGATCGGTGGCGACGAGGAGCATCTGGTCGCCGAGCAGGTAGAGGTCGCGCACCTTTCCGCGATAGTCGGGGGCGCGGCCGGGGATGACGACGTCGCGGAGGGCTCGCTCGCTGGCGTTCATGGAATCTCCTTCTTGCAGGCGCCGCAGCGCCTCGACGTAGGTGTCGTGTTCGAGCGGGAGGAGCCGCGCGGTGAGTTCGTCGGCGCTCTCCCCCGGGCGAATGGCGAGCGATCGCTGCAGCACGATCGGGCCCGTATCCATCCCGGCGTCTACGAAATGAACGGTGACTCCGGTCTCGGAGGCACCCGCATCGATGGCCTGGCGCTGCGCGTTCAATCCCCGGAATCGCGGCAGGAGCGACGGGTGGACGTTCACCACCGGCACGCCGAGCCGCGACAGGAACGAGCCGCGAAGGAGCCGCATGAACCCGCAGAGTGCGACGAGATGGGGACGCTCCTCCGCCACGAGCGATCGGAGCGATTCCTCCGCGTCGGGCGCGAGCCGCGCCCCGTCACGAAACGGGAGGAGGACGGAAACCGGTATCCCTAGCTCTCGAGCCTGCTCCAGCGCCGGCGCGTCGGGCCGGTCGGACACGACGCGTAGGACGACCCCGTTCAGGCGACCGTCCCGGGTCGCGTGGATCAGGTTGACGGCGTGACTCCCCCGCCCGGACGCGAGGAGGAGTAGCCGCAGCGGCTTCATCCAAGAGCAATAGCACGGCCCCGGAAAGCCCTCAAGGGAAATCGAAACAAGGACTTAAGGTGGATCGCGCGACATCGTCGACCGCGCGCGGAAGGGGGTGTGCGCGCGTCGACAAGGTGAGTCCCCGTTCCCCCGCCACGACCCGGATCGCGCCCTCCTGGTCGGTCCGGAGCACGAGGGCGCCGACCCGGCGGTAGCGGCGCAGCGTCTCGGGAGATGGATGGCGGTGGCGGTTCCGCTCGCCCGCCGAGACGAGCGCCACGCGCGGCCGGATGCGCGCCACCCATTCGGGCGTGCTCGAGGTCCGGCTCCCGTGGTGCGGCACCTTGAGCACGTCGAAGCGCCCGAGGCCGCCGCGGAGCCACGCCTCTTCGCCGTCTCGCTCGAGGTCGCCCGCGAAGAGCGCGCGCCAGGCGCGGCCGTCGCGCGACGTGAAACGGGCCGTCGCGACGAGCGATCGATCGTTCTCCGCGCTGTTCGGCGGCGCGGCGCCCGCTCCCGCCGCGCCGCGCGCCGGATCGCTCCCCGCGCGCGGCGCGTGAACGTCCAGCGCGACGCCGCGCGCCTCCAGAATGCGGCTCGCGCCGACCGGCGTCGCCACCCCGCCGCCCGAGCGGACGACGGCGCGACGCCAGTCCATCCGATCGACGGCGCCCCCGCCGTTCTCCCAGACCCGATCGACCCATCCGCGGCGCGCGAGTCCGAGGATGCCTCCTTCGTGATCGCGGTGGCCGTGCGAGGCGACGACGCCGATACGACCGCGCGCGCCCTCCGCCCGAAGCGCGGGCTCCACGGTGAGTCGGCCTTCGTCGCGGCGCGCGCTCCGCGGCCCGGCGTCGACGGCGACCACCGTCCCGTCGGCCGCGACGAGGAGCGTCGCGTCCCCCTGCCCCACGTCGAGCGCCACGATCCGAGCCGGCGTGCGCGGGGCCGCGATCGGCGGCGCGACCGCGGCGGCGATCGGGATCGACATCGAGGCGAGCACGAGCGCGACCGCCGCGGCGCGCGACGCCCGCGCCTCGGGGGCGCCGCCGCTCGATCGCGCTCCTCGCACCGCCGCCGTCGCGAGAAGCGCGGCGTAGGCGAGACCGACCGCCGCGAGCGGCGCCGCGCCATGCAGCACGACCGGATCGACGCGGCCCCCGAGATGATCGTTCGCGATCAGGACGAGGTCGGCCGCCGCGCCGAGCGCGCCGCCGAGAAGGTCGGCGCCGTGGGGCGGAAGCAACGGCCCGAGGAGCGCGAGGAGGATCGCCTCCGCGAGGAAGAGCGTCGTGAGCGGAATGACCACGAGGTTCGCGACCGGCCCCGCCACCGGGAGCGCCCCGAACGCCGCCGCTTCGATCGGCAGCGTGCCGGCCGCGGCGCCGGCGCCGGCCGCGACCGCCGTCGCGGCGCCGCGCGCGAGCCTTCGCCACGCCCGCTCGCGCGCGTCGTGCACGGCGCGCGGCGCGATGGCGGCGCCCGCTTCGAGTCCGAGGACCGCGCCGAAGGAGAGCAGGAACCCGAGATCGGTCGGAAGCCGCGGGTCGGCGAGATGAAGGAGGAGCCCGGCCGCGCCCCATCCGGCGAACGGCGCGCCCCCTCGCCCCGCGAGGCGCGCGCCGCGCGCGAAGATCCAGAGAAGCGCCGAGCGAAGCGCGGGCGGCGGCGCGCCGACGAACGCGACGTACGCGAGGAGCGCCGCGAGTTCGACCGCGGTGCCGAGGCCCGCGGCGAGACCGAGCGCGCGCGCGAAGGCGGCGACGAATCCCGCCACGATGCAGACGTGGAGGCCGGAGATCGAGAGGATGTGGAGCGTGCCGGCGTTTCGAAACGAGTCGCGCGTCTCGGCGTCGATCCCGACGCGATCCCCGAGCAGCATGCCGCGCGCGAGCGCCGCGGCGCGCGCCGGCGCATGCGCGTCGATGAGCCGTCCGACCGCGCGCCGCGCCTCCGACACGAGCCGCGCGCCGCCGCGCCGGTCCCGCCCCGCGGTCCCCGCCGGCGGCGCCCAGGCCTCCACGCTTCCCGGCTCGACGTCGAACGTCGCGTCGATGCCGTCGCGCTCGAGCCAGCGTCCGGGCGGCGAGCCGCCCGGGTTTCGAGCGTCCTCGCGCGGGCGGACTTCGCCCCGCGCGGCGATGGGCGTGCCGGCGACGCACCACGACGGCGGCGGCGCGCCCGTCGGCCAGCGGAGCCGAACCGTCGCGGCCACCCGCGCCGTCTTCGCGCCGACCTGCGCCTCCACCACGTCGAAACGGAGCGTCGGCGACGGCTCCCCCGCCGCGGAGGCGTCGGCGACGAAGCCGCGCAGTTCGGCGCGAATCGAACGGGGATGAACCTCGAGCGGGCCGTGCCGCCGCATCGCCTCGAGCCCGAGCGCCGCGCCGGCCGCCAGGAGCGCGATCGCGGCGCAGAGGAGCGCGGACCTCACGCGAAGACGCCGGCCGTTCGCGCGCCACTCGACGCCGTCGCCGGAACTGTCGCTGGCGCCGCCCAAGAGCAGGATCGCCGTCGCCCCGCAACCGAGCGCGATCGCGCGGCAGGGCGTCTCGGCGGCGCTCGTGAACGCGCCGTTTCCCAACGCCGCATGTCCGAACGCGATGAGCGCCCACGCCGTCACCGCCGGCGGCAGTCGAAACGCGATCCAACGGAACAACGAACGTCCCTCGCCGGGGTCGTGGCGAGCGGAGCGCCGCGGGGGGCGGCGTGAGTCGGCTAGGCCGGGGTCGGGAGCAACGGTTTCAACGCGGCGGGGGCCGCGGCGCGGCTAGTCGCGAACCGGGATCGTGTGAATCTCGGAAAAGATCTCGTGGCCGCCCGCGGCGGTCGCCTTGAAGTAGACGCGGATCTGCCGCGACTCGTTGGCGAGCACTTCGGTCGGTACGAGCGCGGCGTAGGTCCGCGCGCCGTCGGCGAGCTTCGACATCGCGCGCGCCTGGAACGAGCCGCCCGGCGCGGCCGCGTAGAGCCAGACCGAATGTTCCACGTCCGCGGCGTCGCCGGGAAGCGCGATGGTGAGCGGCGTCGGCTGCGACCGCGAGAGACCTTCGGGCGGCGTGAACCGGAGCGGCTCGCCCGAGCGCGCGCCGAACTCGGCCGTCACGAAGTGCTCGTTGCCCGGCTTCACGTCGAGCACCGTCACCTGCGCCGGGAAATCGCGGCGCACCACGCGGACGCTGTGCATGCCGGGCGGCAGGTTCGCCGTGAAAGGGGTGGTTCCCTTCACCGCGCCGTCGACCCAGATCGGATCGCCCTTGCCGGGCTGGAAGCCTTCGTCGCCCAGGATGGCGCTCGCGATCGTCACCTTGCCGTCCGCGGGAAGCGGCCCCGCGTTCCCGACCAACTCGACGTGCACGTCGCGAAGGACGTCGATCTCCTGGGCGGTGAGCGTGAGGCCGGGACCGCCGAAGCGAATCAGGTGGCGGCCCACCGTCACCTTGTCGAGCGTCAGCGGCGTCGTGCCCGCGTACGCGCCGTCGAGATAGACGTCGAGGACGCGGCCGGCTTCCGACGCGCGGAACGAAATCGAGCCGTAGATGGCCGGATGGAGCGTGAGCCGCGCGCCCGCCGCGACCTCCACCGTGTCGCTCCACGTCCCGCCGGCGCCCCAGTCGAGTTCCACGCGATGGACGCCGGGATCGACGGCGATTCCGCTCAAGGGCGTGCGGCCCGGAAGCGGCTCGCCGTTCAACCGAACCGTCGCGCCGGGTGGTTCGGAGATGATCTCGAGTCCGGACGTCGCGGTGGACGCGGGCGGCGCGACGACGGCCGGCGCGTTCGCGCGCTCGGTGCGAGAGCCCATGATGCCGGGCAGGATGGCGCGCACGAGGAGCGCGAGCGCGATGATCGCGAGCGCGCCGCCGCCCCAGAGCGCGAGCGGCTCGTACCACGGTCGCTCCTCGCCGACGGTGGCGAGGGCGGGGCGATGGCGCGCCGGCGCGGCGGCCGGAGGGGCCTCGGGTGAATCGGCGTTCGCGTCCGCCGCTTCCGGCGTTGGCGCGGACGGGGCGTCGTACGGCGGCGATTCGATCGCGGGGCCCGCGGCGGACTCGGCGACGGCGTCATCGACCGACGCCGCGATCGGCGCTTCGGTCTCGATGCGCCCCTCCGCATCGTCGCGCATCGAATCCTCGCGGCGGTCGGCGGGCGCCTCGGTCCACTCGGCGTCGGGCGTCGCGACCGGCGCCTCCGGCTCGAACGAAGGCGCGGCGACGAACGCTTCCGGCGCGCGCTCGGCCACCAGCGGCTCCGCGTCCGCGGTCACCGCCGTCGGCACGCCGGTCGGAACACGTTCGGCGGCGTGGAATGGCTCGTCGACCGCCGCCGCCGGAACGAGCGGCTCGATCTCGAGCGGCTCCGGCGGAGCGACCGCGATCGGTGGCTCATCCGCCGGCGTCGCGGGCGGCGAGGCGAGCGACGCGGCAGGACCGGTGCGCGACTCCCGCGCCGCGAGCACCCGCACGACCACGCGTCCGGTGTCGACGGCGCCCTCCAGCGCGGCGCGCAGCAGTTCGCCGGGCGTGCGCGCGCTCTCGAGCGTTCGCGACAGGATCGCCAGTTCCCCTTCGCGAAGCGGTCGCGTGGCGAGGATGTAGAGATCGTTCGGCTGGGGGCGAAGCGGGACCACCTCGATTCGCACCTGTGTCTCGGAGCCGAGCGAACCGCGCGGCGCGCCGCCGGCCGACTCGTCCGAGGGCCGGCCGAGGCTCGCGAGGACGCCGTCGCGATAGCGGAGGCAGGGCGCGTCGCCCGCCGCGATCGCCACCCCGTCGTCGCCGTGGAAGAGGAGCACACCGGAGGAGATCCAGGAGCGATCCCGCTCGGGCCGCTTCATGATTTCGCCGTGCAGCGAGCGGAGCGCGCCGAGCACGGCGCGAAGGGGCGGTTCGTCGACCGCGCCGGAGAGGGCGAGCGTGAGTTTCTCGCGCACCCAAATCGCGGGATCGACCACGTCGATTCCGGAGAGGGCCGCGCGCGCCACCAGCGCGAAACCCCGATCGAGATCGAGGTGCGCGAGCGCACCTTCGCGGTCGGGGCTTCGAACGGCTCCGTCGAGACGGACTGGCGTCCCTACTTCCACACTCATCGTGGCCGCAGAATACCAGTCGGCGTCGTGGTGTCAACCGGCCGATCCTCCGCATCCTGGCATTGGTCTTGCAGTTACTTCCCGGGGATACGGAAAGACCGGCGCAATCGGCGAGCCGGCCGGGTATAAGTCCTTAACGCCCGGCAATTGGGAATTGCAAATTGCACGCGGCGCCGGTAACGTGCGTGGGTTCGGACCAGCCATCGTTGACCGGTGGTTCGAATCCCTCCACCCGAGCGGCTCCACCAACGTGGCCTCGAGTTCGGGTGGGTCGAGGGTTGTATGGGGGTCGGAGGCCCCGTTGATGACGATCCGCCACACGCAGAACGCCCTTCTGTCGATCTTGGTTGCCCTGGCCGCTCTGTTCATCGGGCTGCCGGCTCGCGCGGCCTTGGCCCTCGATTATCCCGGCTGGATGACGGCGAGCCCCAAGTCCGGCTCCGACGATCGCGGCCCCGCGGCCGCGGCCGTCCAGGCGTCCGACCCGATGCTCCGCGTCCGGGCGCAGCTCGCGCGCGCGCAGGAACTGGCGCAGGCGGGCCACGATCCCGAAGCCCTCTCCGCCATCCAGATCGGTCTCGCCGCCATCGATTCGCTCCCGCCCTCGCGCCCCGGCGTCGGTCCGCTCCGGGAGGATCTCGTGCGCGTGCGGGAGCGCATCCTCCGAAACGGCGACGAGACGGGCGCGAACGAGGCGTCGGCCGACGCGAAGGACGCGAACGGCAACTCGCTGCGTCCGGTCGAGTACGAGACGAACGAACGCGTGGAGAAGTGGATCGCCTACTACACGGGCCGCGGCCGCGAGCGCTTCCAGATGTGGCTGGAGCGGTCGGGACCCTACATGGAACTCTTCACGAAGAGCCTCCGCTCCGAAGGCGTGCCCGAGGAGTTGGCGAATCTGGTCTTCGTCGAGAGCGGGTTCAACATGCACGCGAAGTCGGTCGCGCGCGCCGTGGGGCCGTGGCAGTTCATTCGCGGCACGGCGAAGATCTTCGGCCTCGAGATGACGGCGTACAAGGACGAGCGCCGCGATCCCGAAGCCTCCACGCGCGCCGCCGCGCGCTATCTGCGGAAGCTCTACACGATGTTCGACGGCTCCTGGCCGCTCGCGCTGGCCGCCTACAACAGCGGCGAGGGCACCGTGCAGCGCGCCATCCGCCGCCAGAAGACCGACGACTTCTGGTCCTTGAAGCTCCCGCGCGAGACGCAGGACTACGTGCCGAAATTCCTCGCCGCGATGGAGATCGCCTCGCACCCCGATCGCTACGGGTTCCAGCCTCCGAAGAATTCGCCGTGGGCCTACGACCAGGTGACGATCTCGGGCCCCGTCGATCTCCAGCTGATCTCGACGCTGACCGACGTGCCCTTCGACGAGCTCCGGCGCCTGAACCCGGCGCTGGTCCGCCACCGCGCGCCCGCCGCGAAGGAAGGAACGCCGCTGCGCGTCCCCTCCGGCGTGGGCGGCGACGTGCAGGCCATCTTGGAGAACGGCTACAACCCGAAGCCCCTCACGAAGTCGGAACTCCGCCAGGCGACGCAGTCGCACCGGCTCGAGATCAAGTCGTCGCGCTACAAGACGCGGCGCGCGAACACGCACGTCGTGCGGCGCGGCGAGACGCTGTCGCAGATCGGCAAGCGGTACGGTGTGAGCGCGACGCGGCTCGCGAAGATCAACAGCCTCCCCAGCACGAGTTCCATCCGCGCGGGTCAGCGGATCCGCATCCGGTAATCCCCCGCGGCGGGCGCCGCGGGTCCTCCCCTACTTCACGAAACGAACGTCCGGCGCGCGACGCGCCTACGAGCCGCTCCCGGCGTGCGCGCTCTCCCCTTCCCGCTCGAGCACGTCCCCGCACGCCACCTCCGCGCGCGGGAAGTCCTCCTCCACCATGTCGGGCGCGACACGCACGTTTCGTCCGATCACGAGCCCCTCGGGGACGCGGGAGGCCTTCCCGACGATCGTGATGCCGGCGCTCAGGTGCTCGGGGCAGGCGCGGTTCGGACGGATCGCGTCGCCGACGCCGATCCGCGCCGCGCGTCCGACGTGGACGCGCTTGTCGAGGATGCAGCGGTCGAGCTCGGCGCGCGGCCCGATCCAGGACTCGCCCATGACGATCGAGTCGCGGACGACGGCGCCCTCCTCGACGACGACGCCCGGGAAGAGCACCGAGCGCTCCACCGTGCCGTTCACGATCGTGCCGTGCGTGACGATGGAGGAGCGGACGTGGGCGCGCGAACCGAGGCGCGCGGGCGGATACTCCGTGCTCGGCGTGAAGATCGGCCAGCGGACGTCCTGAAGCGGAAAGGGAGGCTCGGGCGTCAGCAGATCGAGGTTCGCGCGGTAGAACGAGTCGAGCGTTCCGATGTCCTGCCAGTAGCCGTACGCCGGGAAGGCGAGCACGCGCCCCCGCTCCACCAGCGCCGGCACGATGTTCTTCCCGAAGTCGTGGGCCGTCGCGCGCATCGCGTCGAGTTCCATCTCCTCCCGCAGCGCCGCGGTGCGGAAGACGTAGACGCCCATCGAGATCTTCCCCGAGGGCGGGTTCTTCGGCTTCTCGAGGAATCCGGTGATCCACCCGGCCGCGTCGGTCCGAACCACGCCGAACTGCGACGCCTGCTCCAGCGGCACTTCGGTGATCGCGACGGTGACGTCGGCGCCGCGCTGGAGGTGCGCCTCGATCATCGGCCGATAGTCCATGCGGTAGACGTGGTCGCCGGAGAGGACGAGGATGTGCTCGGCCTTCCGTTCCGCCACGCGGTCCCAGTTCTGCCAGACCGCGTCGGCGGTGCCGCGATACCAGTCGCTCTCCGCCCAGCCCTGGAACGGCTGCAGCAGTTCCACGCCGCCGCGCTTGCGATCGAGATCCCACGCGCGCCCGAGGCCGATGTGGTCGCGCAAGGAGAGCGGCCGGTACTGCGTGAGGATGCCGATGTCGAAGATCCCCGAGTTCACGCAGTTCGAGAGCGTGAAGTCGATGATGCGGTACTTGCCGCCGAACGGAACCGCGGGCTTCGCGCGCTTCTCGGAGAGAAGGCAGAGGCGGCTGCCGAGTCCGCCGGCCAGGATCATGGCGTAGGAGACGTGGCTCATCGGGCGGTTCCTTTCGCGCGGACGATGACGCCCGACGGCACCGCGCCCGAGGCGAGATCGACCTCGCGGACGCCGATCTCGACGAGGGTGTTGCGGCCGACCGAGCCGCCGGCCGGAATCTCCGAGCCCTTGCCGATGACGCAGAGCCCCGACGAGAGATCGCGCGGGAACTCGCGATTCGGCGTCTCCTCTCCCGTCCCGACGAGCGCCCGTTCGCCGATCCGCACGCCCTTGTCGACGATCGCGCGCGAGAGCTTCGCGCCCGGAAGGACGCGCGCGTCGTGCATGACGATCGAGTCCTCGACCAGCGCGCCCGGCGCGATATGGACGCCCGGGAAGAGAATCGAGCGCCGCACGGTTCCCTCCACGTGCGCGCCGTGCGCCACGAGGCTCCCCGACACGTCGCCGTCGCCGGTGACCACCGCCGGCGCGCGATCCTCGCTCGGCGTGTAGATGAGCCAGTCGGGATCGTGGAGCGTCAGCGTCGGCACGGGGCGCAGGAGTTCCATGTTCGCCTCGTAGTAGGCGTCGATCGTCCCGACGTCGCGCCAGTAATCGGCGTGCTCGTAGGCGGCCACGCGGTCGCCGCCGCGAATCATCGGCTGGATGATATCGGCGACCAGGTCGGGGCCGAGGCCCGGCTTCTCGAGCCACCCCTGCAGGTCGCGCGCGCGGAAGAGATAGATCCCCGCCGAGATTGTCTCGCCCGAGGGAAGCGCGGGCTTCTCCTCGAGCGCGGTCACGCGACCGTCTTCGTCGCTCGCGACGTAGCCGTAGCGGTCGGCTTCGGTGCCCGGCGCGGCGGTCGTCACGATCGTGAGCGCGGCGCCGGCGCTCTCGTGGCGTTCGATGAGCCGGCCGTAGTCCATCTTGTAGATGAGATCTCCCGAGAGGACCAGGATGTGGCGGGCCTGCGCGTCGCCGATGACGTTCCGGTTCTGGATGAGCGCGTCGGCGGTGCCCCGGTACCAATTGGTCTCGCGCTGCCGCACATACGGCGGCAGCAGGCGCACGCCCCCGTCGCGGCGGTCGAGGTCCCACGGCTTGCCGATTCCGATGTGGCCCTGGAGCGAGAGCGGCGCGTACTGCGTGAGGATGCCGACGCGGAAGAGCCCGGAGTGGGCGCAGTTGGAGAGCGTGAAGTCGATGACGCGGTACTTGCCTCCGAAGGGAAGCGCGGAGGCGGTCCGGACGCGGCCGAGCGCGTGGAGGCGCTCGCTCTTTCCTCCGGCGAGGACGAGAACCAGGATCGGTGGATTCACGGCGCGGCGGTGCCTCCCCCGTGGGACGCGCCCGATGGGCGGCGGCCTCGCGGCCGGCGCGAACCGATCAGAACGTGTAGGAGCCCGACACGCGATGGCTCGAGTCGAGATCGCGATGGTCGAGATACGCGTAGTCGAGACCGAACTTGCGAATTCGAATGCCGGCGCCGGCCGAGAAGTTCCTGGCCTCGAAGCCGGCGCGCAGCGCGAGCTTCCGTTCGAGCCAGTACTCCACGCCGGGATGGAAGTCGAAGGTCACCCCGCCGAGGTGCGCCTGGCTCGCCAGCTGTTCGTCGGAGAACCCGACCTGCACGTCGAGCGCGGCCGTCACGACGTGGCGGCGACCGCGGAACGCGCGCGACTTGGCGCCCCCGACGCGCAGCGACGGCGCCACGAACTCGCTCGTTCCGGTGTTCCAGAGGATCTGCGTCGTCGTGGCGTCGCGGAGGATCGCCCCGGCCGACCAGCCCTTCGGGCCGACCCAGAGCACGCCGAGATCGGCGCCGAAGCCGTTCGAACGAAGGCTGTCGCCGAGCCACTGGCGGACGACCTTGAACGAGCCGCCGACCGAGAGGCCGCGGCGCAGCTCGCGCGCGTAACTGAGGAGCAGCGCCACGTCGTTGTCGCTGTCGAAGACGAAGCGGCTCTCGTCGACGAGGAGCCGGTCTTCGGGATAGTCGAAGACGCCGTTGCCGTTCTGATCGAGGATCTCGAGCCCGCGCGTATCGGGGATGTCGCTCACGCCGAGGCGAAGGAGCGAGACGCCGAGTCCCTGCCGCGGTTTTCCTTCCCCGCCGATCGGCATCGCGTAGGAGATGAAGTCGTATTGGACGATGGAGCCGAATTGCTCCGCGTGCATCGCGTTCACCTGACGGTCGGGAAGCGTGGCGAGCCCGGCGGGATTCCAGAAGGCGGCGGTGCCGTCGTCGGCCAGCCCGACGAAGGCGCTCCCCATGCCGAGCGCGCGCGCGCCGGCGCCGATGCGGAGGAATTCCCCTGCGTAGCGGGTGGCGTGGGCCGTGGGCGCGACGAGGATAACGAGCGCCGCGAGGAGCGCGGCGGCCCGCGCCCGCGGCAAGGCCCGCGGTACGGCCCGCGGTGCGGCCCGCAGTACGGAAAGAGCCCGGGACACGGGGTCCGAGGGGCGCGGCGGCGACGTCATGACGCGATCGAACTCCTTCCTCGGCGCCGGGAGAGCGCCTTTCGGCTGCTACCCCGCGGCGATCACCAGGGTTCCCCGGAACGCCCCTACGGCGGGCCGGGGCCAACGGCGGCGGCTCGGCGCCGGCCTAGGCGCGCTTCTTCTTCGCGGCGGCCCCGGCACGCGACCGGGCGGCGGGTCGCTTCCGCGCGGCCGCCTTCGTGGCCTTCTTCGCGCCCGCCTTCTTCGACGGCTTCGCCTTGGCGCGCGCCGCGCGCTTCGGCGCGGCCTTCGCGGCCGTCTTCGGCGCGGCGGCCGGCATCGCCGGGAGCCGGCGGAGCGAGCGCCAGCCGACGTACTGCTCGATCAGGATCCGGTCCTCGCCCTCCACGTCGCTGAAGTAGCACGCCAACTCGTAACGCGGCGGGCGGCGCGCGCCCTCCTCTTCCTCGCAGCGGACGACGATCGCCTCGCATTGAACCATGCGCTCACGACGAAGGCGGCTTCCAAACGGCGGGAGGAGCAGCGTGAGCTGGACCTTCGTGAGCGGCGAGAGAAACGCGCGGCTCATGAACTGAATGCCGCTCGCGGAGAGATTGATGCTCTCGGTCGTGAGGACCGATCCGTCGTCCGCGCCGGCCACCTGCATCGCGAGCTTGGCGACGATTCGCGGAGCGCTGCGCCGTTCCTGACTCCCCAAGGCCATCTTCCTTTCCTTCCGCGGGTCCCTGGTCGGGATTCCCGGAGCGGGACGTTGTCAGCGCCGCCGCCGTCCACCGGCGGCGCGGCGCGCGGGCCGTCGCGAGGCGCGCCCCTTCGAGGGCGCCAGACCGAGTTCCACCTCGCGCCGGTCCAGATCGGCGCGCGTCACCACGACGGTGACGAAATCTCCCAGGCCGAACCGGCTCTTCGACCGTTTCGAGCGGTACGAGAAGCCGTGCTCGGCCATCTGAAACGACGCATCGCCGAAGGCCCGCTTGGGCAGGAATCCGTCGATGTTCCAGCCTTCGAGCGTCACGAAGAGACCGCCCGGCGTCACGGCGACCACGGTGCCGCGCACCGGCTCGCCCACCCGCTCGCGCGCGAAACGGACCGCCTTTCGGCGCATCACGCCGCGCTCGGCGTCGTCGGCCTTCATCTCCATCTCGGAGGCGAGGGCGGCCGTCGCCGCGTCGAGCCATCCCGCCGTGAACGTCCACGGGTCGCCGTGGCCCGTCGCGCCGTCGAGCAGGTAGCGCTTCACGACCCGGTGATTCGCGAGGTCGGGGTAGCGGCGAATCGGCGACGTGAAGTGGGCGTAACCCCGCATGCCGAGGCCGAAGTGCCCCACGTCGACCAGATCGTACCGCGCTTTCTCCAAGGCGCGAAGGAGAAGCGTGTTCAGGAGCCGATCCCGCACCGAATGTCCGCGGCTCAACCACCGCTTCAATTGCCGCGCGTCGGTGACGATCATCTCGGGTCCCTGACGCCCCAGATAGCGCGCCGCCTCGAAGAAGGCGCGCAGTTTATCATAGCGGGGCCGTTCGTGAACTCGGTACATGAAGGGGAGTTCGCGGGCGAAGGCGCGGCCCCCCACGACCTGATTCGCGAGGAGCATGAACTCCTCGATGAGCGAGTGCGTCGGCACGTGGGGCGTCGCCGCGAATGCGGTCGGCTCCCCGCGCGCGTCGAGCACCGCGCGGTACTCCGGCAGATCGAGTTCGAGTCCGCCCGCCTCCAGCCGCCGCGCCCGCATGGCGCGCGCGAGTTGGTCGAGCGCGCGTAGCGACTCGGCCATCTCCCCCGTCCCCGACTCGATCATCGTCCACGCCTCGTCGTACGTGAGCGACGCGCGGCTGCGGATGACGCCCTCCACCACGCGCGCGCCCCGCGGGACGCCGTCGGGCCCGATGCGCGCCACGACGGTCACCACGAGGCGGTCGTCGCCTTCGGAGAGACTGCAGAGTCCCGAGGAGAGCGCGTGCGGCAGCATCGGGAAGACGCGGTCGGCGAGATAGGCGCTGGTGCCGCGGCTTCGCGCGTCCCGTTCGAGCGCCGTGCCGGGCCGGACGTAGTGGCTCACGTCGGCGATATGGATGCCGACCTCCCAGCCGCGGCCGTCGGGATCGCGGCGGATGGAGAGCGCGTCGTCGTGATCCTTCGCGTCGGGCGGGTCGATGGTGACGACGAGATCGTCCCGGAAGTCCTCGCGCCCGCGCGCCGCGCGCGCCACCGACTCCTCCCCGAACGAGGCGGCCTCCGTCTCGGCCGCGGGGTCGAACTCGACGGCGATCCCCTCCTCGAGCGCCACGAGGAGGCTGTCTTCGCTCGGATCGTCGTCGGAGAAGACCGCCACGACCTTGCCGACGAGGGGCTCGGGCGGATGCGCCACGAGCCGGACGAGGGCGCGGCCGCCGCGCGGCACCGTGGCGCGGCCGTGGAGCGTCAGCAGGATCTCGTCGGGATATTCGGGGCGGTCGGGGCGGAGCACGGTCAGGCGGCCGCGCGATTCGAGCCGTCCGGCGATGCCGTAGCCCGTTCGCTCCAGGACCTCCACGACTTCGTGGGCGTCCCCCTGCTCGCGCGTCTCGAGGTAGGCGACGCGGACCCGGTCGCCGTGGAGAGCGCCTCCCATCGAGAAGGGAGGAATGAAGAGATCCTCGCGATTCGGCTGCGCCTCGTCCTCGACTTCGACGAAACCGTACCCGAATCGCGTTCGCCGCAAGCGCCCCGTGAGCGTACGGTTCGTCATGGGCGCGCAAAAAACGGCCCGGACGTCCCGAGTCGGAACGTGCCGGGCCGATGCATTTCGCTACCGTGCGACGCGTTCACCGCGTCGAGGCTCTCGCCTACCGCTGCCGCTTCTTGTGGCGGTCGCGACGAAGGCGCTTCTTGCGCTTGTGGGTGGCGATCTTCTTCCGTTTGCGCTTCTTTCCGCTTCCCATCCGTCTCCTTTTTCCCGCGGCTACTCGGAGCCGCGGACCATGCCTTTCAGCTCATTGGACGCCTTGAAGACCGGCACCAACTTCGCCGGGACCATCACTTCCGCGCCGCTCCGGGGATTGCGCGCCTTCCGGGCCTTCCGTTCCCGCACCTTGAAGGTGCCGAAGCCGCGGATTTCGATGTGCTTTCCCTCGCTCAACGCGCGCGAAATCGCGTTCAGGAGCTGGTCGACGATCAGCGCGGTCTCGCTCTTTGAAACCTTCGTGCGCTCCGAAATCTCGTCAACCAGATCGGCCTTCGTCATCGGATCCCTCCCCGAGTCAACCGCCGGCGGTACACCGGCGCGCTGGAATCTACCATTCGGCGCCGCGGGGCGTCAATCAGCGCAGCCGGTACTCCAGGCGGGGCCCGGAGCCCAGCAAACCCTTCATGGGGTTCATCTTCTCTTCCAAGAAATCGAATACGGAGACGCGGCGGCGCTCCTTGCGGATCACCGACGGCCGGCCCGAGATGCCGGCCATTTCGGAGGCCATCGAAATCGCCTCCTCGAGGCTCCCGAGGCGGTCGACGAAGCCGTATTCCCGCGCCTGGTCGCCCGAGAAGATGCGGCCGTCGGCGTACGGGAGGATGTCTTCCTTCGCCATGCTCCGGCCGTCGACGATCGCCTCGATGAACTGGTCGTAGACGTTCCCGAGGACCTCCTGCAGGAGAGTCTTCTCGTCCTCGGTCATCGGGCGCCACATGGAACCGACGTCCTTGAACTTGCCGGTCTTGATGGTCTCGAATCGGACGCCGACCTTGCGGAAGAGTTCCTCGGTGTTCGGGAAGCTCATGATGACCCCGATGCTCCCCGTCAGGGTGCCGGGGTTGGCGACGATCGAGTCGGCGGCGCAGGCGACATAGTAGGCGCCGGAGGCGGCCACGCCGCCCATGGAGGCGACGACCGGTTTTCCCTCGTCGCGCACGCGGCGAACCGCGTCGTAGATCTCCTGCGAGGCGGCCACGCCGCCGCCGGGGCTGTCGAGCCGCACGACGACCGCCTTCACGTTCGGATCGCGCTGCATCCGGTCGAGTTGGTCGACGACCGATTCGGACTCCGAGATCTCCCCCACTACCTCCACCAAGCCGACCCGCCCGTGGAGTTGGGCGATCCCGAACTCCTCGCCGTTCATCGCCACGTTCACGACGAAGAAGGCGAGCGCCACCGTCGCGACGGTGCCGACGATCAGGAGGGCGCATCCCCACAGCCAGCGATTCCGTGCCATCGAGCCCTCTGGGTTTCCGACGGGCGCGCGGAGGGCGCGTCCCTTCCCGATGGACCCTAACAGAGCGACAGGGTGGATTCAAACGATGGACTCGCCGGGGCTTGGCGGGGCCGGGGGGCGTCGGCTCGAAACGCCGGACGGCCGCCGTCCGGAAGGGCCGCGGGGCGCGCGCCCAAACGACGAAAGCGCCCGGATCGCTCCGGGCGCCTCGTGGGGGCCGTGGCCCCGTTATAACGTTCCCCGCCTGCGCCGTGCACTTGGTGCCGGTGAAACTGCGTCGTCTCGTCGAGGGGATCAGCTCAGGACCAAGCGATTCTCGCGGACGCTGCAGGGAACTTTCTAGTTCGCGTTCACGCCGATACATCAAGGCAATCGACGTGCCGCGGTCGGTGGCGGGGCGAAGAGATTTGCAGTGGCGGGGAACTGCGGAGAGCGCTTACTGCTGGTACTGTAAAGTGTTTATTTACAATATGTTACAATCATCGCTTCACGTTGTGTCGATACGTGGCCGCTCGCGCCCTCCCGTCCCATCCTGCCGTTGGGCGCTCCACGCGCGATCGAAGCCCTGAAGTTGGGTTCCGCGCCCCATTCCGCGGGGGGAATTCCCGCAATCCGGGGCGGCTAGGGCTGGAGAAGGCTCCGCCCGGTCATCTCTGGCGGCGCCTCGATTTCGAGCAATTCGAGGAGGGTCGGCGCGACGTCGGCCAAGATCCCACTTCCCAGCCGCCGCGGGGCTCCGCCCGCGATGAGAACGGGCACCGGGTTCAACGTATGGGCCGTGTGCGGCTCCCCGGAGGTCTCGTCGATCATCTGCTCCGCGTTGCCATGATCGGCCGTCACGAGGGCCAACCCGCCCCGGGCCTCCACGGCCGCCAGGAGCCGCCCCAGGCACTCGTCCACGGTCTCCACGGCCGTCACGGCGGCGGGAATGACCCCCGTGTGCCCCACCATGTCGGCGTTGGCGTAGTTGAGAACGAAGAAGCCGAAGTCGGGGGTCGAGAGGCGGCGCACGGCCTCGTCCGTGACCTCCCGCGCGCTCATCTCGGGGCGGAGATCGTACGTCGCCACGCGGGGCGACGGGACGAGCGCGCGCTCCTCGCCGGGAAAGGGGGTCTCCCCGCTCCCGTTGAAGAAGTAGGTCACGTGGGCGTACTTCTCCGTCTCCGCGATGCGGAGCTGCCGGATGCCGGCGGCGCTCACCACCTCCCCGATCGTCCGTCGGAGCGGCTCGTCCGTGAAGAGCACCGGGAAGGCGAACGTGTCGTCGTAGCTCGTCATGCAGGCGTAGTCGAGCTCGAGGGGCCACTCGGGACGCGCGAAACCGTCGAAGGCCGGGTCGCCGAACGCCCTCGAGAGCTGGCGCATCCGGTCGGGCCGGAAGTTGAACGCGACGACGACGTCGCCCCGCTCGATTCGGCCCCCGGCGCCGTCGATCACGGTCGGGAGGACGAACTCGTCCCCCTCGCCCCGCGCGTACGCCTGTTCCAGCGCCGCGACGGGCGAGGGGGCCGTCTCCCCGGCGCCGCCGACCATGGCGCGGTAGGCGCGCTCGGTCCGCTCCCAGCGCTTGTCGCGGTCCATCGCGTAGAAGCGTCCCGACACGGTGGCGATCGCGCCGCCGTGCGCGCGAAGGAGCGCCTCGGTCGATTCGAGGGACGCGCGCGCCGACTTCGGCGCCGTGTCGCGGCCGTCGAGGATCGCGTGGAGGATCGGCCGCGCGACGCCCGCCTCCGAGGCGATGCGGATCATCGCCTGCGCGTGCTTCTCGTGACTGTGGACGCCCCCCGGCGAGAGGAGCCCGACGAAGTGGATCCGCCCGCGCGCCTTCGCCCGTGCGAGGGCCGCGCGAAAGACCTCGTTCCGCGCGAGCGAGCCGTCGGCGACCGCGCGGTCGATGCGCGTGAGGTCCTGGTAGACGATCCGCCCCGCGCCGAGATTCAGGTGGCCGACTTCGCTGTTCCCCATCTGGCCGTCGGGGAGCCCGACCGCTTCGCCGCACGTGGTGAGCGTCGCCAGGGGGTAGCGCGCCGCGAGGGCGTTCATGACGGGCGTTCGCGCGAGCGCGACCGCGTTCCCCTCGCGCGAGGCGCGAAGGCCCCAGCCGTCGAGAATCACAAGACCGACCAATGGCGGGCGCGCGGGCGTCATCGCGTGAGCCTAGCACACGCCGCGGACGTCCGAAGGGCCGCGCTCATGAGGCGGCGTCCGCGGCGCCGGGGTCTCGAATCCCGACCGACGCGAAGGGCGCGGGCTCGAGCGCGACGCCGAACGCGGCGGCGAGCGCGGCGACGATCCGTTCCTGCACGAGCGCCGCGGTCACGGCGGCGCCGAGCAGTTCCCCCGCCCCTCGCGCGTGGCCGTCGAGGAGCGCCGCGGCGTCGGGCGCGTCGAGCCGGTAGCGCGCGACGTCGCGATGGCGGCCCGTCAACGGGAGCGAGGCGTGGCTCAGCGCGCCGCCTCGCGTGAACTTCGAGGCGATCCCGGCCAGCTTGAAGGCGCCGACGCGAACTTCGCCGGGGGCGCTCCGCGCGAAGCAGACGGTCGCACCCGCCGGAAGCGTGGGGCCGCGATCGGCTTCGGGAACGCGTTCGGCGGCGAGGTGGAGCGTCTGGTAGGCGGCGGCCACGGCGTCGGCCACGCGTTCGGCGAAGGCGCGCGGCGCGGCGGCCCAGGGCCCCGGCACGCTCGCGGCGATCGCGAAGGTCGCCTCCTCGTCGTGCAGCACCGCGTCGCCGCCCGTCGGCCGGCGCGCCACGTCGATCCCGTCCCGCTCGATGGCGGCGGTGTCCCAGCCCGCCGGGAAGGGCTCCACGCGGCCGAGGCTCAGCGTCGGACGGCGCCAGCCGTAGGTGCGCACGGCCAGGCGGCCCGGACCCGCCGCGGCCCATCGAAGGAGCGCGGCGTCGATCTCCATTTGGATTTCGCCGGAAGCGACGCGGTGCGGAAGGAGAAGCGGAGTGGGAACCGGAACGCGATCCGGCACGGGGGCTCCTCCTAGAAGCGGAGGACGCCGAGCCAGTCGCGGAGGAGGAACATCACGCGTCCGATGAGGAGCGAGATGCGCGCCATGACCGTGTAGCCGTAGCTCGCGCCGAAACTCACCATCAGGAAGTAGATGCCGATCTTCGCGGTGCCGCCGAGGGCGCCCTTGTGCTCTTTCGAGAAGAAGAAGAAGACGAGCGTCGCGAGAAGCCCGATCACGAGGAGCCAGTTGTTGAGCAGTTCGAGCGGCGCGAGCGCGCCCCAGAGCGGCAGGATCGAACCGTTCACCTGCTGGACGAGATCGCTCTGGCCGAACCCGGTGATGCGGAGCGCCGGGTAGACGCCCAGGATGACCGCGATCGGCCAGCGCGAGAGCCAATCGCCGCGCGGGAAGAAGCGCGAGAAGAGGAGCACGCCGAGGAGGAGCGGAACGATGAGGAGCATGTTCCGGCCCTCGCCGCTGTGGAAGAAGAGCGGCGTGACGAGATTCGGCTTCAGGGTCGAATAGTACGTGAGCACCACGTAATACCCCGCCGAGATGCCGACGAAGAGATGCTCGCAGAGCTTGTAGACCGGGTTGTCCTTGTAGAGGAACGAGAAGATCCCGAGCGTGAGGAACGCCGCGATCCAGACGCCGATGTCGGGGCTGAGATTCATCAGTGGTCCCGCTTTCCGGCGTCCCGCTTCGGCGGATTCGCCAGATTGCCCAGGATGATGAGGAAGGCGATGAAGAGGTGCGCGAGCGACTGCGCGTCCATGCCGCGCATGGCGAGCGCCGGATGCTTCACGAGCGCCTCGTACTCGGCGGCGCCGGCCATCCCCCCGAGGAGCCCCTGCAGCTGGCCCGTCTGGAGGTAGGGATAGTACTCGGGCGCGCTGACCGCGGTGACGCCGGCGACCATCGGGATGTGGTAGCGCGAGACGACCTGCTGCACCCACTCCTTCGTGCCCGGGTAGCCGGCGCTGATGTTCACGAGAAGATCGAGGTCGTTGAAGCTCCGGATCCCCTTCATGACCGGGATCTCCGAGACCGGGACGCCGCGGCGATCGACCGGGAACGTCTCGGGGATGCTGAGACCCATGCGCGACATCACGAGTTCGTTTCCGGCCTTGTAGCCGAGGTTCACGTAGTCGACGCCGACCTGCTTGTTGTATTCGCCGGCGCCGATCGTCAAGACCTCGTCGGTGAGCGGCGGGCCGCCCGCGTAGAGCGCGATGGCGACGATCTTCACGTTCTTGCTCATGAGATGGCGCACGGCGGCCAGGTGCGCGGGATAGTTCTCCGCGATCGTGCCGGGGTCGTAGTCCCCCGCCAGGAGCACCGTGGAGCCGGCCGGGAGCTTCTCGATGGCGTCGTAGAAGCCCTTCGCGCGATGCCCGGGCAGGACCGGCGCCACGTGGAAGCCGGTCATGAGCGGCACGATGACGAGCAGGGCCACGCCGAGGAAGAGCCAGCGGCGATCGAGATCCTTGAGACGGCTGAGCGCGTTCACGAGGCCCCTCCGTCGCCGCCGCTACCGTACGTCTTCTCGATGCCGAGGATGAGCCGGATGCCCGTCGCCATGACGCCGAGCGCCGCGCCGATGAGAATGCCGCGCTTCGCGGCGTTCTGCGGGACCTCCATGAGCCAGTCGGCCAGGTCGGGCACGTAGTGGCTGATCATGTTCCCCACCGGCACGCGGCCGATCATGAGGACGAACGCCGCGATCGCCAGCAGGAGCGCCTCCGTCGAGCGGATGCGGAACGCCCGGAAGGCGGCGGAGGCGATGAAGAAGGCGAGGAGCGCGAACATCGTCGCCGACATCGGCGAGTAGAAGTTGCGGTACATCCAGGAGAACTTCGACGTCGTGTCGAGGTACTTGTCCCCCTCCGAGAATCCGATCCCCATCATCGCGACGAGCGAGACGACGAGGGCCAGTTTGTAGACCCAATCGCGCTGGCGCTCGGTGACGCCCTTGAGATTGACGCGGAGGAGGTTCGCGACGCCGAGCACGTACGTGAGCCCCACGAGGATGAGCGCCCAGTTCTGGATGTCCTCGTAGCCGTTTCGGACCCAGGGATGCGGGACGAAGAAGCCGATGAGGCAGAAGAGCCCGGCGATGAGGGTGATGAGGATCGGGATTTCGCGCTTCACGGTCGGAGCCTCATTGCGTGGTGCTCCACCAGTCGCCGAACTGCGTGAATCCGGCGGAGGCGAGGATGCAGCCGACGACCACCACGATGATGAGGACGATCTTCACCGTGTCGGAGGACTTGAGGCTCCCGAGGAGCATCGAGTCGCCCGACAGGAGCGCGCTCGCCGCGTAGTACTCCTCGCCGATGAGCGTGTAGTCGCACGCCACCACGAAGAAGGGCATCTGGTGGACGTTCGCGGTCCCGGCGATCTGGATGGCGCCGATGGAGTGCCCCGTCTCGGCCAGGAGGAGCGACTCGGCGAAGAAGGCGCCGAGGAAGAGGTTCGCCGCCGGCTTGTCGCGCAGCATCGTTCCGTTCACGGCCGCGACGTAGGCGAACTGCTCCGACGTGATGTAGCGGACCTGCTCGGCGCGATAGGCGTCGGCGCGGCCGACGTCCTGGTAGCCCGCCTTCACGACCTCTTCGGCCACCGTGTAGACGGCCGGGGAGTTCGTGGGGACCTGGAGCGGGGTCTCGTACTTCGCCGCCGTCCGGGCCACCTGCCCGAGGAGGATCATCGAGGCGATGGTCTGGATGTCGTCGATGTCCTGCACGCCCGGCACGTAGAGGACGCCCTTCCCCATCTCGGTCGCGCGTCCGATCGCCTCCTCGATGGCGTCGAGGCCCGGGATGCGGCGGAAGTTCCACTTCATGCCGCGGCGCGCCTGCTCGATGTAGACGAAGAGAACGATGAAGAAGAGGGCGAGCACGACCGCGACGTTCTGCTTCGTCATGTCGAACCAGTCGGGCGAGGGCGACACGGCGGCCGAGACTTCCGAGCGGAGCGCCGGGTCGTCGGGGACGGCGGTGAGCACGTATTCGTACCGGGCGCCGTCCTTCAGACCGTCGCCGGAGTCTTGATAGCTGTTGTCGGTGCCGTCGATCGTGGCCACCGGCGCGAAGGCGCCGTCCGGAAGCTCGCGGCGGACGATCGTCCACTGCGCGGGCGGGGTCGCCGGAAGGGTCCACGTAAGGCTGACCGACTGTCCGCCGTCGTTCGGCGTATCGGCCGCGAGGAGCGGGAAGGCCGAAGCCGCACGGGGCGCGGCCGCCGCAAGGAAGAGCAGGGCCGTCGCGACGGCGCGGGCGAGCACGTTCGAATGGAGAGAGGTCAGGCGGAAGCTCCTCGTGCGAACCGGCCGAACGTACGTGGAGCCATCGATTCAGACATCACGCGCGGTTACCGCCTCCGGTGCTGGATGTTCCCGGCCAACGACAGCACGTTAGGGACCTTCCGACGGGCTGTCAAGATTCGTTTCCGCCTACGACTCGATCCGCTCCACGTTGGCGCGCGGCAAGAAGGCCCTCTGCCCCCCGCCGAAGTCGACTTCCAAGACGCGCACCTTCGCCTCCGTCTCGAGCGCGGTCGGCTCGGGCGGGAGCGACGTAACAATACCGAGCCGCCCGAAGAAGGGCTGGCGGATGATTCGGATCTGGCAACCGACGGAGAGTCCTTCCTCCCCGGGCGCGCCCTCGCCGGCCGAACTCTTGAGATCGGCTTCGAGGCGCGGGCAGATGATCTCGGGACGGAGCACGCCGGCGCGGATCTGAGTCGCCCCGCTGACCGACACCTTCCGCCCCTCGCACGCCTTCAGGAGCTCGAACGTGCGTCCCGCCATCGGGATCTCGCCGAAGCCCTCCGTCACGACGAGCGTGATCCCCTTCTCCTCGGAGCCCGTGATGGCGACGCCGAGGTCGTAACCGAGGAACTCGCGCAGATCGTGGTCGTCGAACCCGCCGATCACGATCGCCCGGACGCCCATTTGGATCGCGTGGCGGAGCGTTTTGGTTGTGACGTGAGCGCCCCCGACGACGATCTTTCCGCGGTCCTTCTCGGTGATCATCGCCTCGGTGAGCGTGTCCGACGGCGCCGACACGGCCACGTGGAGATCGCCCCACGTCTCGCCGCCGATGCC
>DASTSZ010000062.1:0-5093 GCA_035760425.1 Candidatus Eiseniibacteriota bacterium
TACGTCTCGCACGGCGCCCGCGGCGAGAAGACGCGCACGGCCGACGGCAAGGGCGCCTACGATCACCTCGTGCTCCTGGCCCGGAACCGCGAGGGCTACCGCAATCTGATGAAGCTCTCCTCCATCGGCTACCTGGAGGGCTTCCACTACAAGCCGCGCGTCGACAAGGAGTCCCTCGTCGCCCACGCCGGCGGGCTCCTCTGCCTGAGCGCCTGCCTCCGCGGCGAGGTGCCGCAGCGGATCGTGGCGGGGGATCGGGAGGCGGCGAGGACGTCGGCCGCCTGGTATCGGGATCTCTACGGCGCCGAGAATTACTTCTTCGAAGTGCAGGATCACGGCATTCCCGAGGAGCGCGTCGCCGCGGAAGGGCTCCTCGACCTCGGCCGCGAGATGGGCATTCCCGTCCTCGCGACGAACGACTGCCATTACCTCGCGCGGGAGGACTCCGAGGCGCACGAGATCCTCCTCTGCATCCAGACCGGGAAGACGCTCCTCGACGCCGACCGTTTCAAGTTCGCGACCGACCAGGTCTACGTGAAGTCCCCCGACGAGATGGCGGCGCTCTTCCAGGGCGTCCCCGACGTGATCCGGAACACCGTGGTCGCGGCCGAGCGATGCGAGTTCAAGCTGGAAGGGGAGCGCGTCGATCTGCCGGCGTTCCCGCTCCCGCCCGAGTTCGCGCACGAGGATCTCTACCTCCGCCATCTCGCCTGGGAGGGCGTGAAGCGGCGCTACCCGGCCGTGACGCCGGAGATCGAGGAGCGGCTCGAGTACGAACTGAAGACGATCTGCCAGGTCGGCTACGCGCGCTACTTCCTCATCGTGCGCGACTTCACCGACTACGCGCGCCGAAACGGCATCGGTGTCGGCCCCGGCCGCGGTTCCGCCGCCGGGAGCCTCGTGTCGTTCTCGCTCGGGATCACCGACGTCGATCCGCTCCGCTTCAATCTCCTCTTCGAACGCTTCCTGAATCCCGAGCGCGTGACGATGCCCGATATCGACATCGACTTCGCCTACGAACACCGCGAGAAGGTGATCAACTACGTCATCCAGCGCTACGGGCGCGACTCGGTGAGCCAGATCATCACCTTCGGGACGATGGCGGCGCGCGCCGTGGTGCGCGACGTCGGCCGCGCCATCGGCCTCTCCTACGCCGAGGTCGACAAGGTGGCGAAGATGGTGCCGGGGGATCTCGGCATGACGCTGCCGAAGGCGCTCGAGATCGTGCCCGAGCTGAAGGCGCTCCAGAAGCAGGACGAGCGCTACGCGAAACTGATCCGCGCGTCGCTCGCGCTCGAAGGTCTGGCGCGCCATGCGTCCACGCACGCCGCCGGCGTCGTCATCGCGCCCGGCGCGCTCTCCGACTTCGTGCCGATCTTCAAGTCGTCGAAGGGCGACGTGACGACGCAGTTCGACATGAAGTCGGTGGAGAAGGTGGGCCTCCTCAAGATGGACTTCCTCGGGCTCCGCACGCTGACCGTGCTCGAGGACGCCGTCCGCATGGTCGAGGAGTCGACCGGGACGAAGGTCGATCTCGCGTCGCTCCCGCTCGACGACGAGCCGACCTACAAGCTCTTCCAGACGGCGCAGACGATCGGGATCTTCCAGTTGGAATCGAGCGGCATGCGCGATCTGCTCCGAAAGGTGGCGCCCGACACGTTCGAGGACATCATCGCCATCAACGCCCTCTTCCGCCCCGGGCCAATCCAGTCGGGGATGATCGACGACTTCGTGAAGCGGAAGCACGGGCGCGCGAAGGTCGTCTACCCGCACCCGACGCTCGAGGCGATCCTCAAGCCGACGTACGGCGTCATCGTCTATCAGGACCAGGTCATGCAGGTGGCGAACCGGCTCGCCGGCTTCTCGCTCGCGCAGGCCGACCTCCTCCGCCGCGCCATGGGCAAGAAGATGCCGGAGGAGATGGCTCGCATGAAGTCGGCCTTCGTGGAGGGGGCGGGGAAGAACGACTGCCCGGCGAAGAAGGCGGGCGAGATCTTCGACCTCATGGAGAAGTTCGCGGGCTACGGCTTCGTGCGCGCGCACTCGACCGCGTACGCCGCGCTCTCCTACCAGGCGGGCTGGCTGAAGACGCACTTCCCGGCCGCCTACGTGGCCGCGTCCCTCACGAGCGAAATCGGGAACACCGATCGGATCGTCACGCTCGTCGACGAGGCGCGCCGCCTCGGCCTCACCGTGCATCCGCCCGACGTGAACGCGAGCCGGACTCACTTCGCGCTCGAGGGCGACGGCATCCGCTTCGGGCTGGCCGCCGTGAAGAACGTCGGGCAGGGGTCGGTGGAGGCGATCGTCCGCGCGCGCGGGGAGGGCGGCCCGTTCCAATCGCTCGGCGATCTCATCCGCCGCGTCGATTTGAGCGCCATCAATCGCCGCGTGCTCGAGTCGCTCATTCAAGCCGGCGCGTGCGACCGGCTCGGCGGCGATCGCGCGCAGCTCATGGAGGCGGTGGGCGATCTCCTCGCGCGCGCGCAGGGGCAGGCCCGGGGCGTCGATCTCGCCCAGGAGAGTCTCTTCGGCGCGGGCGAAGTCGCCGTCATGCAGGACCCGCCCCTCCCGAACACGGCGCCCTGGGCGCTCGAGGAGCGGCTCCGCCGCGAGAAGGACGTGCTCGGCTTCTACTTCTCCGACCATCCGCTCGCCGCGTACCGTCCGCTCCTCGCCATGCTCGAGGCGCGCGGCGGCGCCACCACGCTCGGACTCCGCGACCGGAAAGAGGGAGACGAGGTGCCGCTCCTCGGCATCGTCGCCTCGGTGAAGACGCACATGGACCGGAACAAGCGGTCGATGGCCTTCATCACGATCGAGGATCTCGAAGGCACGGTGGAGGCGACCTGCTTCAACGAACTCTGGGAGCGGTCGCGCGCGGTCATCGTGCCGGGCGCGGTGCTCGAGATCAAAGGCCGCGTGAATCTCCGCGACGAGGCCGATCCGAAGATGGTGCTCCTCTCGGCGCGCGCGGTCGCGGTGCCCGACCCGGCGAAGGCGCGGGCGCTCTACCTCGAGATCGACGAATCGAGTTCGGGCCAGCCGCTCGACGCGGTGCGCGCACTCTTGGTGCGCCATCCCGGCGAGAGCCCGGTATACTTCACGGTGCGGGGCGCGGACGGGTCGCGGGCGGTGATTCGCGCGAAGACCCTTCTCGCGAATCCCTGCGAGGAACTCCTACAATCGCTCCGGGCAAGGCTCGGCGCCGACGCGGTTCGCGTGGCGGACCCCGATCCCGACGCCGTGGCGGTCGCGGTCTAGCCGCGGCCGGGAGGTCGACATGAACGGAACGTGGCTCGACTTCGAGAAGCCGATCGTGGAGATCGAGCGGAAGATCGAAGACCTCCGCGTGCTCGCCACGCCCGAGAATCCGAAGGCGGCCGACGAACTCCAAAAGCTCGAACGGCAGGCCGACCGGCTCCGCCACGACATCTACGCGAAACTGACGCGCTGGCAGCGCGTGAAGCTCGCGCGCCATCCCCGCCGGCCCTACACGCTCGACTACATCAAGCAGATCGCGCCCGGCTTCATGGAACTGCACGGCGACCGCCGCTTCGGCGACGACCCCGCCATCGTGGCCGGCTTCGCGGTCGTCGACGACCTTCCGCTCGTCATCATGGGGCACCAGAAGGGACGCGACACGAAGGAGAACATCTACCGGAATTTCGGCATGGCCCATCCGGAGGGCTACCGAAAGGCGCTCCGCATCATGAAGACGGCCGCCGCCTTCGGCATTCCGATCGTCACGTTCGTCGATACGCCCGGCGCCTACCCGGGGCTCGGCGCCGAGGAGCGCGGCCAGTCCGAGGCGCTCGCGCGGAACATCCTCGAGATGGCGCACCTGCCGGTGCCGATCGTCACGGTCGTGATCGGCGAGGGCGGGTCGGGGGGCGCGCTCGCGCTCGCCGTCGGCGACGTGGTCATGATGCTGGAGAACTCGATCTACTCGGTCATCACGCCGGAGGGCTGCGCCGCCATCCTCTGGAAGGACGCGTCAAAGGCCGAGCAGGCGGCCGAGGCCCTGAAGCTGACGGCGAAGGACCTCCTGGAACTCCACGTCATCGACGAGATCATCCCCGAGCCCCTGGGCGGCGCGCATCGCGACCCCGACGAGACGACCAACCGGCTGAAGGACGCCGTCCTCCGCCACATCCGGTCGCTGCTGGGGCTCCCGAAGCAGGAGCTCCTCGACCGCCGGTTGGAGAAATATCTGAAGATGGGGGTCTATCTCGAGGAGGCGGCCGCGGTCGCGACCACGCCGGCCGCCCCCGATTCCGAAGCCCCCGCGCCGGCGGGCGCCGCGCCGCCCGCCGCCACGTGACCCTCACCGACGAAGGACCGATCCGATGCCGCTGAGCGACGAGCTCCTCGCCCTCCTGGTCTGCCCGAAGTGCCGGGGCGATCTCCGCTACGACGCCGCGGCCGACACGCTCACCTGCGAGGCGTGCGCGCTCCGCTATCCGGTCGTGGACGGCGTCCCGGTCATGCTTCCCGAAGAAGCGGAGAAGATCGAACGGTCCTGATGCGCCGCATCCTCGCCGGCGTTCTCGCGCTGGCGGCTTTCGCCGCCGCGTCCTCCTCGTATGCCGCCGACGACGCGGCGAGGAGCGCCGCGCCTTCGCCGGCGCCCGCCCCCGTCGCCGCCGCGCCGACGCCCTTCGGCTATCGCGTGCGCGTCCCGATCGGGGAGGCGGTCGTCGTTCGCGGCGACGTCGACGGCGTCGCCCTCGACGAGGTGCTCCTGCCGGGCGGCGCCGACGTCGCGCCCGAGGGCGCCGCGCAGATTCCGACCCGCACGGTCTGGCTGCGCATTCCGTGGGGCGTGGACGCGACCGTTCGCGCCACCCCGGGCGCGGTGCGTTCCCTCGGCGCGCTTCGACCGACGCCGGTGGCGCGGCTCGTCACCGAGCCGGCGACGCGCGCGAAGCTTCGGTCGCGCGACTGGCGCGACGCGCTCGCTTCGCCTCGCTACGCCGCGGGCGCCGCGGGCGACCTGATTCGGCGCGTCACGCCGATGGCGGCCGGCGGCGCGCGCCTCCTGGCCGTGGAACTCGCGCCGGTCCGATGGGAGCCCGCCACCGGGAACGCCT
>DASTSZ010000063.1:0-2936 GCA_035760425.1 Candidatus Eiseniibacteriota bacterium
GAGACCGCCGGTGGCCCGCGCCACCGGCACGGTGCCGTAGCGCATGCTCATCATCTGGGAGAGCCCGCACGGCTCGTAGCGGGAGGGCATGAGAAAGAAGTCGGCGCCCGCCTCGATGCGATGGGCGAGCGGGTCGAGGAAGCCGGCGCGGAAGGCGATCTGCTCCGGCCGCTTCGCCGCCCAGGAGGCGAAGAGCGCCTCGTAGCGGGGCGCGCCGCTCCCGAGCACGGCCCAGCGCGCGGGAAGATCGAAGAGCCGCTCCGCCGCCGCCTCGACGAGATCGAACCCCTTCTGGTCGACGAGCCGGGAGATGATGCCGACGAGCGGGAGATCGGGGGAGGACCGGAGCGCCAGCTCCTCCAGGAGCGCCGCCTTGCAGATCGACTTCCCCTCGAGGGACTCCGTGTCGAACCGCGCGGCGATGGCGCGGTCGGTGCGCGGATTCCAGACGCGCACGTCGATTCCGTTCACGATTCCCACGAGGTCCTCGCGGCGCGCGTTCAGCACGCCCTGGAGCCCGAAGCCGAATTCGTCCCCCGACTGGATCTCCTCCGCGTAGCGCTCGCTCACCGTGGTGAGCGTGTCGGCGAAGTGGATGCCCGCCTTCAGGAAGTTCATCCGCCCCCAGTACTCGAAGGGCGAGAGCGGGTAGAAGAAGTCGGGCGGGAAGCCGGCCGTGCGCATCGTCTCGGGCGGATGGACGCCCTGGTAGCCGAGGTTGTGCAGGGAGAGGACGCAGGCGGTCATCTGGTAGAAGGGATCGTCCGCGTAGAGCGTCTTCAGGTAGGCCGGGACGAGCGCGGTCTGCTGGTCGTTCGCGTGGATCACCTCGGGCGCGAAGGCGACCGCGCGCATCGCCTCGAGGCAGGCGCGCGAGAAGAAGATGAAGCGCTCGGCGTCGTCGGGGTAGGCCTCGCCCGTCGCGGGGTCGCTGTAGATCCCCGGGCGGCCGAAGTAGCGCTCGTTCGCGAGGAAGAAGTGATGGAGGTGCGCCGGATGCGCCGGGTGGCGGAGCCGGTAGACGAGCGCCGTCTCCTCCTCCGCGCCGACCGGAACCTCCACGCGCGCGACCAGCTCGAGCGACGATTCCTCGGGGAGCGTGAGCCCGCCGTACCGCGGAAGGAAGACCGCCACCGAGCAGCCGAGATCGGCGATGGCGCGGCTGAGCGCGCCGACCACGTCCCCGAGCCCGCCCACCTTGGCGTAGGGGAAACACTCGGCGCTGACGAACGCGACACGGAAGCGCTGGGCCATCAGGACTCCATCTCGCGGAGGAACTTCGCCGACTCCTCGGGGGGCGTCGTGTTGATGTAGAAGCCCGTCCCCCACTCGAACCCCGCGACGTGCGCGAGGCGCGGGAAAATCTCCAGGTGCCAATGATAGTGCTCGAGCGGCGCCTCGCGGCAGGGCGCCGTGTGGATCAGGAAATTGTAGTCGGGATCGCCGAGCGCGCGGCGGAGCCGGCGGAGCGTCTCCTTCAACAGGCGCGCGAGCGCCCCGAGCGACGACGGCTCCACTTCATCGTACGACGCCTGGTGGCGCGTCGGGAGGATCCAGGTCTCGAAGGGAAAGCGCGGCGCGAAGGGCGCGATCGCCACGTAGCCCTCCTCCTCGCGCACGAGCCGTTTCCCCTCGCGCCGTTCCTGCGCCAGCATGTCGCAGTAGACGCAGCGCTCCTTCGCTCGGAAGTGCTTCAGCGCCCCGTCGAGTTCCTCCTGCACGACCATCGGGATGATCGGCGTGGCGATGAGCTGCGCGTGGCCGTGTTCGAGCGAGGCGCCCGCGCCGGCGCCGTGGTTCTTGAAGACGAGAATGTAGCGAAGGCGAAGATCGTTCCGGAGATCGCGCATCCGTTCGCGAAAGGCGAGCAGCACGCGCTCGATCTCCTCCGCCGAGAGCTCGCTCAACTCCTTCGAGTGGTCGGGGCTCTCGATGATGACCTCGTGCGCGCCGACGCCGTGCATGTGGTCGTAGATCCCCTCGCCGCGCCGATCGAGATCCCCTTCCACCTGCAGCGCCGGAAACTTGTTCGGCACGACGCGCGTCGTCCATCCGGCGCCGTTCGCCGCGCCGCCGGCCGGGCGGAACGCGAGCACCTCGGGCGGCGTGAAGCGTTCGTGGCCGGGACAGAACGGGCAGAGTTCGGGGCCGGCCGGAAGCGTGGGAGGCGGCGCGCTGACGTCGCGGGGACGGAGGCTTCGGTCCCCCGCGATGATCACCCAGCGGCCGACGACGGGATCGCGGCGGAATTCAGACATGGCCCTCGTGGTGCGCGGTTCGCTCGTGGCTCGGGCGTTCGGACGCCGGCTTCCAGCGCCTCGATGCGGCGTCTGAAGCGCGGCGTCGAATCGATTGATTATTCATCGGTTGCCGCGGTGCGAATCTTGACCCGAAAGGCGCCCGGATAGCCCATCTCGACGGCCCTCGCCTTGAGGATCTGGGCGTCGGCTTCGCTCGCGAATCCGCCGAGACGGACTTTGTGGAGCGGCGGATCCGAATCGATGCGGGAGACGGTTCCGAGCCGTTCCGCGGCCTCGGCGGCGACCCGCTCGGCGAGGGCCCGATCGGGGGTCGCGAGGATCTGGACGCGCCAAATCCAGGGGCCCGCAGGGACCGCCGTCGCGGGGGGTGGGTTCGGAGTCGGGGGCGCCTCCGATCGGGTCCCAGACGCCTCGGGAGCGGCCTTCGGGGCCGTCGTATCGGCTGGGCCGGACGGGGCGGAATCGGCCGCGGCGGTCGTGGGCGGCGCGGCATCCCGCGCCCGGGCGGGCGCGGCCGGAGCGGCGGACTTGGACGAAACGCCCGGCGGCTCCGGGATGCTGGCGAGTTCCGCCGGGGTGATCTCCTCGCTCGGGTCGAGCGCGCCCGCGGGCGCGTCGCCGGGCGCGGGAGCGCGAAGCGGCGCGGGCCTCTCGGCGCGCGCGTGCGCGCATCCC
>DASTSZ010000064.1:0-2977 GCA_035760425.1 Candidatus Eiseniibacteriota bacterium
TCAAGGACGAGTCGACCGCGCCCGAGCTGATGAGCGGCGGCGCGCGTATCCGAGGAATCTCGCGCGGCGACGAGAAACTCGAAGCCCGCCACCTGGAGGACTATTTCGCGCGCGGCCCCGCGCTCCCGCCCCACAATTCACGCGCCGGCGCGGTGAGCGTGACGCAGGCGTCGGAAAACGGCCTGGTTCACACACCGGCGGAACTGACCGCCCTCTGCGAGATCGCGCACCGAAATGAACTCCACGTCCACATGGACGGCGCGCGCTTCTCGAACGCCGTGGCCTCGCTCGGCTGCGCGCCCGCCGAGATCTCGTGGAAGGCGGGCGTCGACGTCCTCTGCTTCGGCGCCACGAAGAACGGCGCGCTCGCGGCGGAGGCGGTGATCTTCTTCAAGAAGGAGCTGGCGGAGGGGTTCAATTTCCGCCGCATGCGCGCCGGGCATCTGCTCTCGAAGGGGCGCGTGTTCGGATCGCAGTTCGTGGGCTGGCTGGAAGGCGGGCACTGGCTCGAACTCGCGCGCCACGCGAATGCGATGGCCGCCCGCCTGGTCGCGGGTCTGGCCGGCGTCCAAGGCGTGCGATTGGTCCGCCCGGCGCAGGCGAACGAGGTGTTCGTCGTGATGCCCGCCGCGCTGGTCGACCGTTTGAAGGCGGCGGGCGCCGATTTCTATGACTGGTATCTCGACGCGCTTCCGCCGGGGACGCGGCTCGCGGACGGCGAGATGTTCATCCGGCTCGTAACCTCCTTCGCGACGACGAACGAACAGGTCGACGAATTCCTCGCTGCGGCGAGACGGGGATGAACCGCCGGGGGAGCGCCGACCGCGTCGCGCGGCTCCGACGCGCCACGGTCGCGCTGGTCCTCGCTTTCTCCCTCGGCCTCGCGCTCGCCGGATGCGACAACACCCTCCCGGCCGAACGCGCCGAGACCGCCCGCGAGACCCCGCGCGCCTCGGCTCCCGCCGTTCCCGCCACCCCGAACGCCGGCGACGCCGCGATCGCCCGCGCCTACGCGGCTCGCGAGAGCGACGTGCAGGTCGAGGGCGAAGGCACGGTCGTCAAGATTCTCAGGGACGACACCGACGGGAGCCGGCACCAGCGCTTCATCCTCCGCCTCGCCTCGAAGCAGACGCTCCTCGTCGCGCACAATCTCGACCTCTCGCGACGGATCGAATCGCTCCGGGTGGGGGACCGCGTGGCGTTCCGAGGCGAGTACGAATGGAACGCGGCGGGCGGGGTCCTCCACTGGACGCACGACGATCCCGCGGGCCGCCATCCGGGCGGGTGGATCGAACATGGCGGTACGACGTATCATTGACCCATGATCGATCCCAAGCCGATCACCCTCACCGGCCACGGCGTCCGTCTCGAGCCGCTTACGCCCGAGCACCGCGACGCGCTCATCGCGGCCGCGTCGGACGGCGAACTCTGGAAGCTCTGGTTCACGGTCGTCCCCGAGCCCGCGCTGACCGAGAAGTACATCGACGACGCGCTCCAAGGCTTGAGAGACGGCCACATGCTCCCCTGGGTCGTGCGCGAGGTGACGAGCGGCGCGATCGTGGGGAGCACGCGTTACCACGACATCATCGCGCGCGCCGATCGCGTGGAGATCGGCTACACGTGGTACGCGAAGAGCTGGCAGCGAAGCCACGTGAACACCGCCTGCAAACTCCTCCTCCTGGGCCACGCGTTCGATTCCCTTCGCTGCGGCGTGGTAGGACTGCGCACCGACAACTTCAACTTCAACTCCCAGCGCGCCATCGAGCGTCTCGGCGCCAAGAAGGACGGCGTCATCCGCCGCCACTTCCCGCGGCGCGACGGCACCATTCGCGACTCGGTGCTCTACAGCATTCTCGATCACGAGTGGCCCGACGTGAAACGCCACCTCGAACTCCGCCTGGCGCGGAATTCCGAAGGGTAGGACGCCGATGCCGGACGAGAATCTCGAGGCGCTCCGCGAGCGGATCCGGCAACTCGATCGGGAACTCCTCTCGCGCGCGGCCGAGCGTGTCGCGCTCGTGCGCCGCGTCGGCGAACTGAAGCACCGCCTCAACCTCTCCACCGTCGACTACGCGCAGGAACGGATCGTCCTCGAGCGAACGCGCGCCGACGCGCAGGACCTCGGGCTCGACCCGGCCGTGGCGGAAGACCTCATCGCGCGGTTGATCCGCGCGTCGGTGACCGCCCAGGACGAAACGCGCATGCGCGTCGCCGCCGTCGGCGCCGGGAAGAGTGCGGTCGTGGTCGGAGGCGCGGGACGCATGGGGCGCTGGCTCTGTCGTTTTCTCGCCGCGCAGGGATTCGACACCGGCGCGCTCGATCCGGCCGGCAACGCCGAGGAGAACGAGTGGGCCACGCGCGCGCTTCCGACGGCCGATCTCGTCGTCTGCTCCACGCCGCCCGCGGCGACCGCCGCGCTCTACGCCGCGTGGGCCGCCAACCCGCCGAAGGGCGTCGTCGTCGACATCGCGAGCATCAAGGCGCCGCTCCTCGGCACGATCCGCGAACTCCAGCGGGCGGGCGGGCGCGTCGCCTCGATCCACCCGATGTTCGGCCCGTCGATCCTCCTCCTCCGTGACGCCGACGTCGTCATCTGCGACACCGGCGACGCGGAGGCGACGGCGGTCGTGGCCGCGCTCTTCCGCTCCACCACCGCGCGCGTCGTGCCGCTCCCGCTCGAGGAGCATGACAAGATCATGGCCGACCTCCTGAGCCTCGCGCACGCGACCGCGATCGCCTTCTCGCTCGCGCTCCCGCCGGACGAGCACCCCGTGCGAAGCACCACGTTCCACGCGCTCGAATCCCTCGCGGCCGCCGTGGTGCGCGAGAGCCCCGACGTCTACTACGAGATCCAGGCGCGCAACCCGCACTCCGCGGCCGCGCTCGAGCGGCTCCGCGCGGCGCTCGCGCGCGTCGTCGCCGCCGTCGGCGCGCCCGATGCCGCGCCCTTCCGCGAACTGCTCGCGGAAGGGGAGCG
>DASTSZ010000065.1:0-4356 GCA_035760425.1 Candidatus Eiseniibacteriota bacterium
CTTCAACTCCTCCCCGGCATCCAGGCCGCGTCGGACGTGAGCAGCGGCCTCTACATCCGGGGCGGCGGGCCGGACCAGACCCTGATCCTCCTCGACCAGATCCCGCTCTACAATCCGACGCACGCGTTCGGATTCTTCTCCACGTTCAATCCGAGCGCGATCAAGGACGTCGCGCTCTACAAGGGCGCCTATCCCTCCACGTACGGAGGGCGCCTCGGCGCCGTTCTCGACGTCTCGAATCGCGACGGGAACCGGAATCGATTCCACGGCCAGGGAGGCGTGAGCCTCATCGCCGCCCGCGCCACGTTCGAAGGGCCGATCCGCGACGGGTCGTGGATCCTCTCGGCGCGTCGGACCTACCTCGATCCGATCCTGGACGCCGCGCGCGGCGACAGCTCCGAGATTCCCGACTACTACTTCTACGACGTGAACGCGCGCGTGAACCGAAGCCTCGGCGGGTCGGACAACGTCATGATTTCGGGGTATCGCGGGCGGGACGCGCTCCACCTCGACCTCGACGAAGGGAGCTTCGTCGATATTTCGTGGGGCAACTTCGCCGGCACCGCGCGCTGGACCCACCGCTTCGGGCCCGGCCTCTTCGGCAACTTCCTAGCGGCGGCGAGCCGCTACACCAGCGAGACGAAGGTCAGCATCTTCAGCACGCCGATCCGCTTCGCGAACCGACTCCTCGACCTGAGCCTCAAGGGGGACCTCGACTGGCGCCTCGGGCGCGGCCACGAGATCGACGCGGGGCTGCTCGCCTCTCAATTCCACTTCACCTTCGATCAGGCGTTCAACCAAGTGGTCCAGCCCGGCCTGAACGAGCGGCCGGCGTCGCTCGCGCTCTACGCCGAGGACCAGTGGACGCTCTCCCCGCGCGCGACCGTTCGACCGGGCCTCCGCGCCGAACTCTTCGGCGACCGCGGCCGATGGTCCGTGGAGCCGAGGCTCTCGGCCAGCGCGCTTCTCACCGATCGCGTCCGATTCAAGGTGGGCGGCGGCGCCTACACGCAGCATCTCCAACTCGTCTCGACCGAGGGGTTCAGCGGCGCCGACTTCTGGGTTCCGACCGACAAGACCGCGGAGCCGGGGCGTTCGTGGCAGGCGGTGAGCGGCGTCGAGTGGAAGGTCTCCGAGAAGCACTCGCTCTCGGCCGAGTCCTACTACACGTCGCTGCGAAACCTCGTCCAGCTCGACAATCAGCGCGCCGCCGACGCCCAGGGCACGTCCACCGAGGAGCTCTTCTTCACCGGGGGATCGGGATGGGCGTCGGGCGTGGAGCTCTTCGCCGAACAGAAGACGGGGCCGCTCACCGGCTGGATCGGCTACACGCTCGGCTGGAGCCGTAGGCGGTGGGACGAGGTGAACCAGGGCTACACGTTTCCGCCGAAGTACGACCGGCGGCACGACCTGAAGATCGTAGCGGAGTACAAGCGGCGGCTCTGGAGCTACGGCGCATCCTTCCTCTATGGGACGGGGCAGGCCTTCACGCCGGCCGCCGCCCGCTACACGCTCACCGAGCCGACGACCGGCACGACCCCGAAGGACGACCTGCTACTCCCGGGGGCGAAGAACAGCGCGCGGCTCCTGCCCTACAACCGCCTCGACGTCTCCATCACGCGGCACGGGCATCTCTTCGGCGCGAAAGCCGACTACTTTCTCCAGATCTTCAACGTCTACAGCCGGCGCAACGAATGGTTCGTGCAGTACGACGCGGACAATCCGGAAACCGAACCCGAGATCACCCATCAGCTCCCGATCGTTCCGACCATCGGCCTCAACTTCGAGTTCTGATCATGCGACGAATCGCTCACACGCTGCTGCTCCTCGCGCTCACGCTCGGTGCGGCCTGTTCCACGGAGCGCGATCCGGGCGACCTCCTCTCGCCGGAGGGCGTCGGCCAGATCGTCGTCGACGGCACGCTCATCGTCGGCCAGCCGATGCCGCGAGTCCTCGTTCGAAAGACGCTCTCGCCGGCGGAACCCTACGACCGCGACGCGGCCGGCGTCGAGGGCGCCGACGTCCGAATCCTCGAGGCGGGGACGACGGAGTACCAGCTCACCGACACGGGGAACGGGCGCTACGTGCCGGCGTCGCCGCCGATCATCCAGCCGAACACCGAATACCGGCTCCTCGTGCGGACGGCCGACGGACGAAACGTCTCGGCGACGACGACGACGCCCGGCGTGTTCAACGTGCAGGACTGGGTGCTCCTGGACGATCCCTCGCTGACCCTTCGCCGGCGGCTCGCGACGTACAAGGATTTCCCCGTCGACTCCGACAGCGTCTACGTCGTCGATTCGAATCGGCTGGTCTACCAGGACGGCCTCCTCGAGGCGCGGTTCGACCGGGGCGCCGTGCTCGCGTTCCAGGTGGGCCTCCAGAGCCTCGACCCCAACACGCCCTACGTCATCGACGCCGACTTCCTGGACGAGGAGGATCTGGCGGAACTGACGCGCGACTCCTCGTCGCCGCCCCTGGCGGCCGAGGAGAACTCGATCCGCCTTCCGTGGTTCGCCATCTTCTTCGAGGGCCGCTATCGCATCCGCATCTTTTCGATCGATCGAAACTGGTACGACCTGGCGCGGAGCCTACCCGCCTTCGGCGGCACGAACGGCGGCTTCGGCGGCAACGCGGGGGATTCGTTCGAGCGACCGATCTTCCATGTGGAAGGCGGCATCGGGCTCTTCGCGTCGGGCGCCATGGACGAGATCGGGTTCACCATTCTGCCGAAGCCCTGACGAGAGGAGTCCGCGATGTGCCGAAGCATCCGAACGCTCTACAACTTCGCGCCGGCGGCGACGGACGAGGAAGTCCGCGCCGCGTCGCTCCAATTCGTCCGGAAGGTGAGCGGGTTCCACAAGCCGTCGCTCGCGAATCAGGCGGCGTTCGAGCGCGCGGTGGACGAGGTGGCGACGGCGGCGCGTCGGCTGATCGACGGTCTCACGACCACGGCGGCTCCCAAGAGTCGCGAGGAAGAGGCGGCGAAGGCGCGCGCGCGTGCGCTGCGGGCGGGGCGTTCCTCGGCCTGAACGAAGGCGTCGGCGGCCTGTTCGTCGGGCGCGTCTCGATCGTATAGGGAAGAGGGCGAGGGTCTCCAGACCCCGTCCCCGCTACGACCACTCGTCCGGGACGGCCGCCTAGCCGGCGCCCACCGGGTCGAGACGCACGAGGCCCGGAGGCGCCGATGTCTGGAACCGACCCTCTCGACGAGCTGTCGCGGGCCGTCTCGGACGGCGCCGCCGTCGACTGGGATCGGGCCGAATCCGACGAAGCCACGGTCGGCATGCAGCTGGGGGTCCGGGCCCTCCGGGACCTCGAGCGCATCGCGGCCTTCAGTCGAAGCCACCGTCGACCGTCCGAACGGAGCCGCGCGGCGTCCCCCGGCGCGGCTCAAGAAGGCAGCGTTTCGCGGCCGTTGGGCGTAGGATCGATCGCACCGTCGATCATCGACGCCATCCGAGACAGGGGGACCGGCATGAGCCCGAAGACCATCGTGTTCGTCCATGGCAACTTCGTCACCCGCCACTGCTGGGACCGCTGGGTCGAGCGCTATTCCGCCCGCGGCCACCGCTGCGTGGCCATCGCCTATCCGCTGCGGGACGAGAGCGTCGGGGCCCTGCGGGCGAAGCATCCCGACCCCGCGCTCGGCCGGCTCGGGTTGCGCGAGGTCGTGGAGCACCACGTGAACGTGATCCGCTCGCTCGGGGAGAAGCCGGTCGTCATCGGGCACTCCTTCGGCGGATTCCTCACGCAGCTCCTGATGCAGCGCGACGTGGCCGCGGCCGGCGTCGCCATCGACTCCGTCCCCGTCCAGGGTGTGATTTCACTGGAGTGGTCGTTCGCCCGCTCCCTCTTCCCGGTCTTCAACCCGCTCGTCTCCCGCACGAAGCCCTACTTGATGAGCTTCCCGGAGTTCCAGTACACGTTCGTGAACGGAATGCCGTTCGCCGCGCAGCGCGAGGCCTACGATCGCGAAGTCGTGCCCGAGTCCCGCGTCCTCGCGAGCGGCGCGCTCGGCGCCGGGGGTCGCGTCGACTTCAAGCGGGATCGCCCGCCGCTGCTCATGATCGCCGGTTCGGACGACCACATCATGCCGGCGTCCTTGAATCGCGCGAATTTCGAGCGCTACAAGGCCTCGCCGGCCGTCACCTCGTTCAAGGAATTCCCGGGGAGGAATCACTACCTCATCGGAGCGCCCGGCTGGGAGGAAGTCGCCGACTTCGCGGTCGACTGGGCGTTGGCGCACGCGCGGGACGGGGCGTCTCGCGAATCGGCGGGGGCGACGGAAGTCACGGCGCCGGCGGCGCCGTAGGGGGGGGAGCTTCGGCGAAGGCGCGCCCGCGATCATGCCGG
>DASTSZ010000066.1:0-18160 GCA_035760425.1 Candidatus Eiseniibacteriota bacterium
GAGCTCGCTCGCCCGGATTCGTATGATCTGATTCACTACAATGGCCCCCTCGTTCTCGATGCGGACAACAACATCACGACCACGAATGTCCGGGACTACAACTTCTCATTCGCATCGGTGAACACGAACGTGGTCTATCGCTGGGAATACAGGCCTGGAAGCACGTTCTTCCTCGTTTGGACGCAGAGTCGTTCGGATTACCAGGAACCGTGGTTCACGGGCGCAAACCCATCCCAGTTCCGCAACAGCATCAACACGCGGAATCTCTTCCGGAACGAGCCGGAGAATCGATTCCTGGCCAAGATCACCTACTGGCTCCCGATCTGACGTAGCCGCTCCCGACAGCGGCGACGAGCCGGGCCCCTCCTCCCGGGGCCCGGCGAGGGGTCCCCCTCCCCCCCTCCACCTTCCAGTGCTATAGTCGCGGCCTCGCCATGACGAAGGCCTGGATTCCCCAATCGATTCAATCGCTCCGCGGCTACCGCCGCGGGGACTTCCTGCACGATCTCCTCGCCGGCGTCACCGTCGGACTCGTGGCGCTTCCGCTCGCCATGGCCTTCGCCATCTCCTCCGGTATGCCGCCCCAAGCGGGCATCTACGGCGCGGTCGTGGCGGGCTTCCTCATCTCCGCGCTCGGCGGCTCGAAGACGCAGATCGGCGGACCGACCGGGGCCTTCGTGGTGGTGGTGGCCGGCATCGTGGCGCAGCACGGCGTGCTCGGCCTCTTCATCTGCACCTTCCTGGCCGGCGTCATGCTCGTCGTCCTCGGCGCGACCGGCATGGGCACGGCCGTCCGCTACATCCCGCGCCCCGTCGTCGTCGGCTTCACGAACGGCATCGCGGTCCTCATCGCGAGCACGCAGATCCGCGACTTCTTCGGCATTCGGCTGGAGCACGCCTCGGGCGCGCTCCTCCCGCGGCTCCGGGAGCTCTGGGCGGCGCGGGCGACGATTTCGGTCGAGGCGCTACTGCTCGGCGTCGCGTCGCTCGCCGTCGTGCTCCTCGTGCCGCGGCTCGTCCGCCGCGTGCCCGGCGCGATCGTGGCGCTCGTGGCCGGCACCGCGGCCACCGCGCTCTTCGCGCTCCCCGTCGAGACCATCGGCACGCGCTTCGGCGGCATCCCCTCGGGCTTCCCGCCGATCCAGATTCCGCCCCTTCGGCTGGAGCTGATTCCGCCGCTTCTGCCGAGCGCCATCACGATCGCGCTCCTCGGCGCCATCGAGTCGCTCATGTCGGCGGTGGTCGCCGACAAGATGACCGGCACGCGCCACAACCCGAATACCGAGCTGATCGCGCAGGGCGTGGCGAATCTCGCCTCGCCGCTGGTGGGCGGCCTTCCCGCCACGGGCGCCATCGCGCGCACCGCCACGAACATCCGCTCCGGCGCGCGCACGCCGGTCTCGGGGATGATCCACGCGCTGACGCTCCTCGGCGTGCTGCTCGCCGCCGCGCCGCTCGCCAAGTGGGTGCCGCTGCCGACCCTCGCCGCCATCCTCTTCGTCGTCGCCTACAACATGGGCGACTGGGAGGAGATCCCGGAGATCCTGAAACTCTCGAAGGGCGACATCGCCGTCTGGCTCATCACCTTCGCGCTGACCGTCTTCGCCGACCTCACGCTCGCCGTGCAGGTCGGGATGACGCTCGCCGCGCTTCTCTTCATCCGGAAGGTGTCGGTGACGACGGAGGTCGAGGAGGTGACCGACACGGAGCTGGCCGAGGGACGGATTCACGTCCTTCACGATCGCGCGATTCCCGACTACGTGGCGCTCTTCCGCATCCAAGGACCGTTCCTCTTCGGCGCCACCGAGAAGATCCGCGAGATCACCGACGAGGGCGACTCGCTCCCCCCGATCGTCATCCTCCGCCTGCGCGAGATGACGGCCATCGACGCCACCGGCCTCACGGCGCTCGAGGAGTTGGCCGACCGACTCCACGAGCGGAAGCGCTCGCTGATCCTCTGCGGCGCGCGGGAACAACCGGCCCGCCTCATGCGCCAGGCCGAATTCCACCGCCACATCGGTCGCGAGAATCTCTGCGCGAATATCGAGGAGGCGCTCGCCCGCGCGCGCGCCATCCATGAGACGAAGCGCGCCGAGGCGTTGGAGCCGCAGCGGTAGAGGGAGTCGCGTCGGCCGGCGACCGCGGCCGCTCCCCGTCGGGCCGCCCCGAGACGACCACGCAAGATCAAGCCCCCCAATGGAATGGCGGACTCAACAACCCCCTCCGCCCTGCCGATGATTGGCATGACCGGATAGGTCGGGGGACCGATTCGGGCGGAGTCACGCGGGGGGATCGATGCGGATGGCGAGGTCGGGCCGGGGCTTCACGTTGGTGGAACTGGCGATCGCGTTGGTGGTCGTCGGGATCCTGGCCGGAATCGCCATCCCCGCCTACTTCGGTCTCATCTCGAACACGCGCGCCGCGCAGGCGGTCGCCGATCTGCAAGCGGTGCGCGCCGCCGTCTATCTCAACTACGGCGACACCGGGAAGTGGCCCGTCGAAACGCAGGCGGGGACCATTCCCAACGGGCTCTCCCCGAACCTGCCGAAGAACTTCTCTTTCACGAACCAGTGGTACACGCTCGACTACGACAACTGGCTCCCGCTCCACCAGGCGGGCAAGGCGCCGGCGGGAACGACCACGGCGATCGGCGTCTCGATCGTCTGCCGCGATCCGAAGCTCCTCACGCGCGTGGAGGGGCTGATCAAGAACGCGCGGTTCACCCCCGTGAGCCGGACGAAGTACATCTTGGAGATCGCGACCCTCAACGGGTTCTGACGAGCCGCTCCCACTCCTCGCGAAGGAGCCCCATCACCACGACGTCCTCGTAGCGCCCGTCCCGCCACGCCTCCTGTCGCAGCACGCCTTCCTCCGTGAATCCCGCCTTGGCGAATCGCCGCCGCATGGTCGCGTCGGACGCGAGTTCGTGGAGCCAGAGCCGGTTCAGACCGAGGGTGTCGAAAGCGTAGGCGAGCACGATGCGGGTCGCCTCGGCGGCGACCTTCTCCGCGCCGCGAAGTTGGGGATCGAGCGACAGCCGGTAGCCGCCGCTTCGCCGCTGCGGGTGGAGGTTGTAGACGCGGATCACGCCCACGGCGCGGTCGTCCGAGCGGCGAGCGATCACCAACGCCACCTGCCGTTCGTCGCGCGCGACGTTCTCGATCGCCCGGATCGCCGCTTCGTCGTTCATCGGGATCCCGGAGACGAAGCGGCCGGCGATCTCCGACGCGCGGAACCAGCGCGCGGCGTCGAGCGCGTCGGCCGACTCGAGAGGGCGGAAGTAAATCGTCTCGCCGATGAGGAAGGGCTTTCTCATTTCTTCTTCCGCCGCTCGGCGCGCTCCCACTCCGCGCGGAGGATGCCCATGTGGTGGACGTCCCAGAATCGTCCGTCGCGGTAGCAGTCCTTCCGGAGCGTCGCTTCGAGTTTGAATCCAACGCGCTCGTAGGCGCGGATGCCGCGTTCGTTGAACTCGTAGACCCAGAGCCAGACGCGGTTCAGGTTGAGGGTCTGGAAGGCGTAGCGGACCATGAGCGCCGTCGCCTCGGTGCCGTAGCCCTTCCCCCACTCCTCCTTCCGGCCGATCTCGATCCCGAAGCAGGCCATGCGGCGGCGCCAGTCGATGACGTGGAGCCCGGTCGCGCCGATGTGAAGGTCGCCACGGCGCCGAACGATCGAAAAGACGACTTCGTTGGGGTCGTTGCCCGAGGTGACGCGCTCCACGAAGCGGAGTTCGTCGTCGTGCGTCATGGGGCGGTGGCCGAGGAGGTTTCGGACCACGGCCTCGTCGTTCATCCAGACTTGGAAGGCCTCGGCATCGTTCCGTTCGACGGGGCGGAGGTAGATCGACCGCCCGACGGCCGCCGGATTCTTCACCGCGACCGCCCGCCTCCGCCTGCGTAGCGGCGGAAGAGACTCTCGCGCTTCCACTGCGGCTTCTTCGGTCCGTCGGCCACGGCGCGCGTGAGCGCCAGCGCGAACCGGTCGAAGCGCGCCACGGCGCCGAGGTCGATCGTCTGCGCCGCGTCGTCCGAGGGCTGGTGGTAGTGATCGCGCTTCCACGCCTGATCCGCCGCCTCCGCCGCCGAGTCGGTCGGGCCGGAGTCGAGCATGAGGGCCGGGATGCCCTTTCGGATGAAGGGATATTGATCGCTCCGGATGAAGTAGCGGCGTTGCGGATGCGGGTCGGGCACGACCTTCAGCGATTCCAACTTCGCCACCCGCCGGAAGACGTCGCCGAGATCCGACTCGTCGATGCCGTACGCCGTGACGCCCCGGATCGGCTGGATCGGAAGGAACATGTTGATGTTCAAGTTCGCGATCATCTTCCGGCCCGGCACGGTCGGACGCGACGCGAAGTAGGTGGCGCCGAGGAGTCCCGATTCCTCCGCCGTCGTGAAGAGGAAGAGGATGGAGCGCTTCGGCCCGTGGCCGGAACGCTTCAGCATCCGCGCGATCTCGAGGAGCGTGGCGCATCCCGAGGCGTTGTCGAGCGCGCCGTTGTAGATCGAATCGCCGTCGACCGGTTCGCCGACGCCCAGATGATCGAGGTGACCCGAGAGGACGACGTACTGCTCGCGCAGCTTCTTGTCCGAACCGCGGATCATGCCGACGACGTTGCGGCACTCCGTCTTCTTCACGGTGGAGGCGGTGTGGGCGCGGAGGCGATAGGGGAGTTCGAAGCGCGGGAGCCGCTCCCCTCTCTCCGCGAGCTTCGTGAGGTCGGTGTAGCGGTACTTCGAACCTTGGAAGAGCCGCGGCGCTTTCTCGGCGTTCCAATAGAGGAAGATCCGCGCGCCTGGCGACTCGTCGAACTGCGACCCCTCGAGCACGAGCGAGGGCGTGAGGCGCGACGGAGCGGTCAGGTTCCACTTCACTTCGGAGAATGCCGGCACCGGCACTTGGATGGCGCCGATGGCGCCGGCGCGGCGAAGCGCCTTCCACCGTTCGATCCGGCTGGAGTAGTGGGCGAGGAGCGGGCCCTTCACGCCCTTCGGAGCGCCTCCCAGAATGACCGCGACGGCGCCCTTCAGGTCGAGCCCGGCGAGATCGTCGTAGCCCTCCTCCGGAATCTGGAGTCCGTAGCCGACGAAGACGAGACGCGCGTTCAGCGACGCCGCCGGATCGAGCTTCATGGAGTGGGCCGCGTCCTCCCCGAGCGTGAGCGGGACGACGCGCCGCCCCTGCACGAGCGCAAGGTCGCACTTCGACTCGTCGATCGTCCGCGCCACGAAGGGGACACGCTGGAAGTAGGTGCCGGAATCCCCCATCGGCTCGACGCCGTAGCGTCTCAGTTCGCGGGCGACGTAGTCGGACGCCTCGCGATAGCCCTCGAGCGCCGATTCGCGGCCGCGCGTGTGATCGTCGGCGAGCGCGCGGACGTGGGACATCCACTGGCTCTCGGCCGGGATCTCCGGGCCGCACGAGGAGAGCAGCAGGAGCGAGCCGAGCAGAACGAACCCGGCGACGATGATCGTGATCGGAACCGCGCGGGAGGTCATGGGAGCGGCGGTGCGCTAAGGGCGGCGCGCCACGTCGCCGCCCTTCATGACGAAGTCGACGCGAGCGACGGCCGCGATGTCCTGGGTGGGATCGCCGGGAACGGCGATCAGGTCGGCGGCGAATCCGGGCGCGATGCGGCCGATCTCCCGCTCGAGGCCCAGCATCGCGGCGTTCGTCGTGGTGGCGGCGCGCAGCGCGTCGAGCGGCGAGAGGCCGGCGCGCGTGAGCCAGACGATCTCCTGCGCGTTCTCGCCGTGCATGCTATAGACCGCGTCGGAGCCGCAAGCGATCTTCACGCCCGCCTCGCGCGCTACCTTCACCGACGCGAACTGCTCCTTCTGGAGCGCGGCCAGCCGTTCCTTGTAGCCGGGACCGTATTCGAGCGCGGCGCCGTGATCGGCGTACCACTGGAGATGGAAGAGCGTCGGATCGAGGTAGATGCCCTTTCGCGCCATCTCCCGCGCCGTGGCGCGATCGAGGCGCGAGCCGTGCTCGATGGAGCGAACGCCCGCCTGCACCGCGCGGCGCGCGCCTTCGAGCCCCATGCAGTGCGCCGCCACCCAGCCGCGCGGGCCCGCGGTCTCCACGGCGGCCGCGATCTCGTCGGCGGTGTAGAAGGGCGTGCCGGTCGTGTCGTCATAGGTGCCGCTCGTCTCGTAGATCTTGATCCAGCCGTGCCCCTGCCCCAGATAGGCGCGCGACTTCTTCACGATCTCCTCGCGCGTGGCGGCGGTTCCGTCGGCCGGCCACTGGATATCGGGGCGCCCCGGGAAGGGCGGATAGAGCGTGCCCGCCGTCACGAGCCGCGGTCCGCGCGTAAGCCCGCGCGCGATCGCCTGGGAGAGCGCGAGATCGACGTCGTCGCTCGCGCCCAATTGCCGCACGGTGGTGAAGCCGGCGAGGAGCGTCTTCTCCGCGTTTCGCGCCGCCTCGAAGGCGACCACGATCGGCGAGCCGAGAAAGTCGTTCAGATAGTTCGGCGCGCGGGTCGTGTCGCTCCAGAGGTACGTGAGATGCGTGTGCGCGTCGATGAAGCCGGGGAGGAGCGTGTGGCCCGCGAGGTCGATGCGCGTGGCGTTCGGGCCCGCGTCGATGGAGGCGAGTCCGTGTTCGCCGGCCACGGAGATCGTGACGATCTTGCCGTCCTCGACCATGACCTGAACGGGGCCTTGGCGGAGCGTCTGCCCGTCGAAGTAGCGATCGGCGGTGAGGAGCGTGACGGCCGCGCCGGCGGGACGCGCCGCGGCGATCGGCGTGATGCAGAGAAGGGCCAGCGCGACGAGAGCGTGCGCGCGCCGCATCACCGGATCGGGAGGCTCCGGGTCACAGCGGCGCCGGGCGGCGGAAGCGTTCGCGCGCCTCGGCTTCCCAGTCGACCGGCGGGCGGGCCATCCGCGCCTTGAACTCCCGCACCACGACCGGAATGCCTTCCTGGATCGTGCGGTACTTCGGAGTCCAGCCGAGGTGCTCGCGCGCCTTCGTGGAGTCGACCATCGGGCAATACGTGTAGGCCTCGTACGCCCACTCGCCCAGCATCGCGACGGCGTCCTCCTCCGGGAGCGACCCCGGCGCGCCGACGCCCAGCTCCTTCGCCACGAGCCGCGCGAAGTCGCCCATCGTCGAGGGCTTGTCGTCGGCGATCAGGTAGTCCTGGTTCTCGAGGCCGTGCTCGAGCGCGAGCCGGTAGGCGACGGCCGCGTCGCTCGCCGCGACGTAGTGCATCGTCTGCGTGCCGTCGCCCAGCATGAGGAAGCGGCCCTCGTGCAGCGGACGCAGCACGCCCGACTCGAACCAACCGCCCTGGCCGTAGACGAACGCCGGGTTCACCGACATCGCCTTCAGCCCGCGCTTCCGCAACTCCTGAAGCACCGGGAAGGCGACGCGGTGACGGATGCCGTAGCCGCGTCCCGAGGAGATCGGCGAACTCTCGCGGACCCAGCCGCTCGCGTCGGGTTCGTACATGAGCGAGCCGAACGTGTGGATGAACTTCTTCTTGTTCCGGCGGCAGATGTCGCCGAACCGCTCCAACACCTCGGCCATCGTGGCCGCGTGCTTCTCGGCCTCCGCCCGCTCGACCTTGCCGTCGGAATAGTCCTCGGGGAGCGCGAGATGGATGACCGCGTCGACCTTCTTGATCGCGTTCTCCCACATCTCGGGCTTCCGGATGTCGCCCATGACGGCGATGACGGCGTACTCGAGTTTCGCGCGCGCGATGTTGTCGCGCACGAGGCCGTGCACACGATAGCCGCTCACGACGAGTTCGCGGCAGACCGCGCGGCCGATCGCGCCGGTGGCGCCGGTGACGAGGACGTTTTGCGAGTATTCGTGGGTCGGATCGTACATGTCGTTAACGCCCCCGAGCGCCGAGCGCCTTCCATCCCAGCGGGAGGAGCGCCGCGGCGAGGCCGATTTTCACGATGTCGCCCGGAATGAAGGGCCAGAAGCCGAGCGCCCAGACGTTCGAGGCGCCGACGAAGCGCGCGAGCCACGGAAGGGCGAGCGCGAAGATGGCGATGTTGCCGAGGATCATGCTGACGGTGGTGCGAAGAGGCGTGCGGTCCCAGCCTCGCTCGGCGAGCCAGCCGCAGACGTAGGCGCCGAGCGTGAATCCGGCGAGGTAGCCGCCCGTGGGTCCGAGCAACTTCGCGGGGCCGGCGGCCGCGCCGGCGAAGACCGGGAGTCCCGCGGCGCCTTCGGCGAGATAGGCGAGCACCGCGGCCGTGCCGCGCACGCGCCCCAAGAGCGACGCGACGAGGAGCACGCCGAACGTCTGCCCCGTCACGGGGACGGGCGAGAAGGGCAACGGAATCGCCACCTGCGCGGAGAGCGCGATGACGGCGCTGCCGGCGAGGATGAGCGCGAAGTCGTAGGCGAAGGCCGCGGCGCGCGACGGCGCGGAGGCGGCGGACGGCGATGAAGCCACGGCGGGCGGCCCGGCGAAACCGGGGCGAATCTTGTCGGCAAGGACCATAGGGGAGGGAGTGTAGCCCCGTCGGCGCGGGGCGGCAAGTGGGGCCGCGGAGGGCTTGGAGGTCGCGGGGCGCCCCGGGAGGGCTACTTCCCGCCGGCCTGGCGGAGGCGCTGCTTCAGGAGTTCGGGGAAGCCGACGATGAAGTCGAAGTGGGTGACGTCGTCCTCGGCGTCGCTCTTTCGAATCGCCAGCACCCGCCCGTCGGGAGTCAGCGACATGATGGCGCCGATCGTCTTCGCGGCTTGGATATCCCAGAGGACCCGCGGCGCGGACGCCCCCAGCCGCGGCTGGCTCACGATTTCGACCTGCACGCACCTCTGTCGATCGTCGATGTAGACGACCTTCCGACTGTCGGCGCTCCACGTGCTCCAACCGAACTCCGACTTGCCGATCGAGATGGCGGGCCCTTCGGGCGCGGTTCCGTTCCAGGCGCGAACGTAGAGTTCGAACTGTCCGCTCTCGTCGGACAGGTAGGTGAGAAGCCGGCCATCGGGCGAGATGAAGGCGAGGGCGTGATTGCCCGACTCCCCGGCGAACAGCGAGTCGATGTCCCCGATGGACTGGGATTGCTTATCGACCTCGGCCGCGAAGACGCTTTGGCGCCCTTGGCGGAATCTCGTGAACAGCACGCGCGACCCGTCGGTCGTCCAGCAGTTCGGCATGCATTGCTCGCCCAGGGCGACTTTGGCGAAGCGCCGCGGGGCTCCGGTGCCGCTCGCGTCGACGGTGTAGAGGCCGTCCGCCTCACCCCGCGCGACTTGGCTGTAGGCGACGCGGGATCCGTCCCGGGACCAGATGGCCCCGAATAGGTCCGCTCCCTCCCTCGCGATGAATCGGCGAGCCGACCCGCCATTCCGCTCGGAGATCCAGATTTCGTAGATTCCCGACGGTGTCGCGACGATCGACGTGGCTTTGGAGCCGTCCGGCGAAGCGAAGACGCCGATTTCGAACGGAAGCCGCTCGCTCGACCAATCGGTGGCCCGTCCGTCGGGTTCGATCAGGACAAGCCGTCGATCCTTCCCCACGAATCCCCCGGGCGGGTAGACGAGCGTCCGGCCCCGCGCCGAGCCGAAATTCCCGTTCGACCACGCCTCGGCCGTTCGAAGCCCGCCGAGAATCGCCGTCGGCGCGCCCTTCACCTCGAGTTTCCCGAGATCGAAGGGAACGGCGAAGAGCGTCGACTGACGCGAGAAGAGGAGATGTCCGGTGGGCGAATAGCGGGGAGAGCCCGCGTCGCTCAGGAGGACCTTCGCTTTTCCGGATTTCAGATCGAGCAGGGCGACGCCCTGCTGGAAGACATTGCCCCGGTAGGTGCTCGTGGCGAGCAGGACGCCTCGGTCGCCCGGGAGCGCTTCGACGAACCGAATGGCGTTTTCGGCGCCCGCGACGGTGACCTTTTTCGAACCCGACGGCGGGCCGCCGGCGGCGGGGATCCGGACGTAGGAGTCGTCTCGATCGAGCATCGCCAGCAGCTCTCCCGACTCGAGCACCAAGGGAGGCGGCGTCCAGGAGCGTTCCCATCGCCCCAACTCGGACGCGGGCGCGCTTCCGTCGAGCGGCGCCTTCATGATCTTCATCTCGGACGAACGTTCCGACACGGGCTTGAGGAAGCAGATCCACTTGCCGTCGGGGTAGGTGCGGTACGCGGTCACGCGCTCGGTTCCGGCCAGCGGCGTGAACTCCTCGCTCTCCAATTTCCGCACGTAGAGCCTCGCGATGGACTCTTCGCCCGGGGCCGGGGTTCGCGGGACGGCGCGGATGATGACCGTGCGGCCGTCGTCCGTCGGTTGAAGCCCCGTCGCTCTCAGATTTCCCGGCACCTCGATCGAGAGGCGGAGGATCTCGGAGGAGGAGCCGCCGGCGGGACGCAACAGATTCCAGGCGAGCAACGACAGCCCCGCGCCGGCGACGAACGCAACCGCGACGAAGAGGTTTCGCCGGCGCGCCGACGCCCGCGCCTGCGCCTTCGCGGCGGCCGGATCGAGCGCGGCCGCGGCGCCCTCGGACGTGACGCCCGCCGCGGCGAGCGCGGCGGAGGAATGGCCCGCCTTGAGTTCTTCCAGCGCGAGGCGCGCATCGCCGATGTCGCGCAGGCGCCGCTTCGGGTCCTTCTCCAGGCAGCGCGCCAGAAGCGCGCGGAGGGCGGCCGGCGTCGAGGGCGGGAGCGCGCTCCAGTTCACGTCGCGCTCCAGGATCTTCGCGATCGTGTCGGAGACGGTCTCGCCGTCGAACGTCAGTTTGCCGGTGAGGCACTCCCAGAGGACGCAGCCGAAGGACCAGATGTCGGTGCGGCGGTCGACGACCTTCCCGCGCGCCTGTTCCGGCGAGAGATAGGCGGCCGTGCCGAGAATGACGCCCGGCATCGTGGCCGGCGTCTGGATCGTGGGCGAGTGGAGGAGCGTCGGGGAGTGCGCGGTCGGGCTCGTGGCGTTCGTGGGACTCGACGCGCTCGGCCCTTCGGCCACGCGCCCCTTCGCGAGCCCGAAGTCGAGCACCTTCGCCTGGTCGGCCGACGTGATGACGATGTTCGCGGGCTTGAGATCGCGATGGACGATCCCCGCCTCGTGCGCCGCTTCGATTCCCGCCGCGATCTGGAGTCCGAACTCGATCGTCTCGGCGGCGGAGAGCGGCCCGCGCTGCAGCCGATCGGCGAGTGACTCGCCTTCCACGTACTCGAGCGCGAGGTACTTCCGCCCCTCGCTCTCCTCGAGCCCGTAGATGCCGGCCACGTTCGGATGCGTGAGGGAGGCGAGCGCCTTCGCCTCGCGCTCGAAGCGCGCCATCCGCTCGGGGTCGGAGGCGACGTCCTCCGGCAGCGCCTTGATGGCGGCCGGGCGGCCGAGCCGCGTGTCCTGGGCGAGGAAGATGACGCCCATGCCGCCACGTCCGATTTCACGGTCGATGCGGTAGGGGCCGAGGGTGGAGCCTGGGGTGAGCATGCGGCGGGAGGATAGCACCGCCGACGGGGAAATTCACGGGGCGCGGCGCGGTTGCGAGCGCGCGGCGGGGGGCGGCACGGGCGGCCCGAGCCGGTTACGTCTTCTTCTCCTTCTTCTCCGCCGCCGGGAAGAGCACGTTGTTGAGAATCAGCCGGTATCCCGGCGAGTTCTTGTGGAGCGAGAGATCGGTCGGCGGGTCGCCCACCGCGTGCTGGTAGTCCTCGGGGTCGTGGCCGCCGTAGAACGTGAAGGTCCCCTTCCCGAAGTGCCCATGGATGTACTTGGCGTCGTCCTGCCCCGGCGTTTCCGCCAACACGGTGACGCCCGCTTTGAGCAGCGCCTTCTCGAACCCCGTCGTCTGCCCCAGGAAGCCCTTGATGGTCGCGACGTGGTCTTGGACCAGCATCGTCGGCACCGGGTCCTGCTTCGCCGAGAAGTCGAAGAGCGTGAAGGTGTCGCCAAACTGGCCGCGCATCGTCGCCTTCGGCGTCGTATCGATGTTCGAGTACTCGTAGACGAGCGGGTTCATCTCGAGTTCGAAGTTCTGGAACGCGAGCGTCGCGCTGAAGTCGAGCTTCGACTGGGCGCGCGGATCGACGCCGTCGCCGTCGTACTCCCTCGACACGATGTCGGTGCCGTGCGCCGCGAGCGCGATGTCGAACGTGTCGGTGCCGGAGCACATGGCGAAGAGGAAGCCGCCCTGCGCCACGTAGGCCTTGATCGTCTCCGCCACCGCCTTCTTCAAGTCCGAGACCTTCGAGAAGCCGTAGCGCTTGGCCACCGCCTGATTCTCCGCCACCTGGCGCTGATACCAGTCGGCGGAAGCGAAGGCGGCGTAGAACTTCCCGTACTGCCCCGTGAAATCCTCGTGGTGAAGGTGGAGCCAGTCGTAGTCGGCGAGCCGCCCGTCCATCACCTCGGCGTCCCAGAGCTTGGTGTAGGGAATCTGCGCGTACTCGAGCGCCAGCTGCACGGCGTCGTCCCAAGGCGGCGCGCTCGGAGGCACGTAAACGGCCACGCGCGGCGCCGTCTCGAGCTTGATCGTCTCCATGTTGTTGTCGGCGATCTCGGCCTGGATCTTCGCCACGTCGGCGTCGCTCGCGTCCTCGAGCGACACGCCTCGCACGAGCGCTTCGTCCTTGAGCCCGGCGAGATCGGGCAGCAGGAACGAGCCGCCGCGATAGTTGAGGAGCCACTCGCCGTGAATGCCCCGCCCGAGCGCCCAGTAGACGAGCCCGTAGGCGCGAAGATGGTCGGTTTGCGAGGCGTCCATGGGAATGAGCACGCGCGCGAGGGCGGCGCCCGGGGCGGCGGCGGCGAAGGCGGCGAGAAGGAGCGCCGCGACGGCGCGACGGACGAGGCTCACTGCGGCATCTTCTTTCGGATCTCGAGCGAGCGGGCGCGCGCTTCGGGCGCGATCGGCGAGCGTGGGTAGCGCTCCAGGATCTCCTTGTAGTAGGCGAGGGCTTTCTGGGGCGGCTCGCCCAAATCCATCGACGACTCGGCCGCGATGCGAAGCGCGAAGGGCGCGATGCGGTTTCTCCCGACCGAGTCGGCGCCCGCCACGGCCCAGCGCAGCGCGGACGCGTGGTCGCCGCGGTCGCGGGCCATCTCGGCGAGCATCAGGTGCACGTGATGCCGCACCTTGGCGCCCGGGAAGCGCTGCGCCGCGGCCGTCAGCATCGTGATCGCCGAGTCGACCTTCCCCCCGTCGCGATAGGCGCGACCTCGTGCGAAGAGGAGAAGCGGCTGATCCTCGAAGTCGCGCGCCTCCTTGATGAGGAGCGTCAGGGAGAGCGCGTCGTTCACCTTGAGATTCCGCGGATAGCGCCGCGCGAAGTCGCCGTAGGCCTTGCTCGCCTCGTCGAACTTTCCGGCCTTGAACGCGGCTTCGGCCCACTGATAGGCGCCGTCGCCCATGGAGTCGGCGGGCGACATGGTGCCGAAGCGGCGCACGAGCGCCTGATAGGTGCGCGGCAGGGATTGTAGAAGCGAGTCGGTGGCGTCCTCGTCCTCCTCCTCGCCGCCGGGCGGAAGGACGATGATTCCCGCGTTCGGCGAGGAGATCGTGACCTTCGGCTTCGCGGGCGGATCGTCCTTCTTCGGCGCGGGCGCGCCGGAGGCGCCGGCCGCGACGGCGAGAACGCCGGCGACCGCGGCGGCGACGGCCAAGGCCGCGGGGGATCGCCGCAGCGCCCCGTGCGGACGCGGACGAATCATCGGCCGCCCTCCTTCATGAGCGACTCCAGATACTCGTCCACGAGCGCGCGATACTTCGCCGTCACCGGATCCCGGCTCCCCTTCGCCAGGAGCGACGCGAGCGACGGACGCGCCTTCAGGAGTTCCGGCGAGAGCGCGCCCGGCGACGAGCGGACCACGTCGACGCCCGGCCGCGACATGCGCTTTCGCGAATAGTCCCGCTTCTCGACGCTTCGCGGCGCGTCGAGGAGCCGGCTCAGAATCCGCTGCTGGCGGTTCACCGTGTCTTCGCCGAGGCGCCCGGCGCGGAGGTCCTGCTCCACGCCCTTCATCTCCTCCGCGACGTCGCCCATGTTCCCGAGCGGCTTGCCGCCTCCCTCGCCCATCTTCTGCATGGCGCCCTCGAGGCCGCGGCGGATCGCCTCCTGCTCGGCCGCCATCCGCTGGAGCGACTCGCCGTCGCCGGGCGAGAGCCGACCGTCCATCCCGTCGGGCTTTCCTTGGCCCGGCATCATGCCCATCGTCTGCTCGTTCAGCCCCTGCTGCTGGCCCGCCAGCGATTGGAGCTGCTGCATGGCCTCCGACATGCCGGTCGACGACTTCGCGCCCTGCATCTGATCCTTCGACTTCAAGAGTCCCGTCGCCGCCTGGTTGAGCGCGATGGTCGACTCCTTCGTTCCCATGAGGCCGCCCAGGAGATCCTGTTGCGAATAGCGGCCGACCGCGTTGTCCTGGTTCTGGAGCGCGCGCCCGATCGACTGCGCGATGTCGGGCGTGAGGAAGAGCGTCTGCTTCGAGATGTCGCCGATCCGCTGCGCCGCGCTCTTCGTCGTCTCCTCGAGCCCCTTCTGCGTTTCCGCGCGATCGTTCACCGAACTCTCGTCGTCCTTCAGCATGGTCTCCTGGATCGAGGCGATGTCGAGGATGTCCTGCGCGGCGTCCTCCATCTCCTTCGCCAGCTGGTTCTTCTTCCGGTCGCGGAAGCCCTCGCGCATCTGGTCCGTCTTCTTCCGCGCCTGCTGCAGCCGCTTCTTGAGCGACTGGGTCTTCTCGCGCGCCTCGGCCTTCTGGCCCTGCTGCATCGACTCCTCGGCCTGCTGCATTTCCATCTGCATTTCCTGCGGGCCCATCTCCTGGCTCAGCTCCTGCGCGTCCTTCATGGCCTGCGCGTCCATGCTCTTCAGATCCTTCGCCAGCTCGTCCATGGCGGCCTTCTGCTCCGCCGTCATCTTCTCGAGTTCCTTTTGCGCGTCGGCGAGCGCCTTCGCCTCCTCGGCCGACTTCGCGCGGGCCAGCGAATCGTTGAGGGCGATCTGGCGGCGCTCCATCTCGGCGGCGCGCTCGGAGGCGGCTTCCATCCGCTCCTCCATCCGGATCTGCTTCAGCAATTCGATGGTCCGCTGGATGTTCTTCACCGCGTCGTCCTGCGTGACCTTGAAGTTCTGCATGGCGCGCTCGACGTCCTGCGGCTGCATGTTCCGGATCGCCTCCTGCAGCCGTTGCATGGCGCGCAGGAGCGACTGGTCCTTGATGTCGGTGAGGAGCTTCTGGAGCTCGTTGATCTTCTCCACGAGTTCGGCGTTCAGGGCGCGCGACTGGCCGAGCTTCTCGGCGCTCTGCTGAAGCTGCTGCGCCGCTTTCTCCACCATGTCCCGGAGCTTCTGCTGCCCTTCGGCGGTCTTCTGGACCTGCTGGCGCTGCTCCCAGGTCATTTCGCGCGACTGGCCGATGTCGCGGGCGAGTTCCTCGGACTTCTGCTGCAACTCCTTCGCGCCCTTCAGCACGTCCTCCAGCGTCTCGATCGTCTCGTCGCGCTCCTTCTGCATCGACGCGAGGATCTCCGTGGCGGAGGGGAAGCGAAGCCGGCGCTCGTCGGACCAGGTCGTCTGCGGCCCGTCGACGGCGTTCCCGTCGACCGCGCCGACCTGATAGGCGATCTCCTCCCCGGGGAGGAGGCTCATCGCCTGGAGCGGCCAGGTGTAGCGGATGGCGAGCTCGCGGCTCCCGGCCTTCTCCTCGTGGAGCGTTTCGACGCGCGGCGTCTCCTCGCGCGCGTGGTAGCGGAGGAGCATCTTCCGGACGCCGTGATCGTCGGTGGCGCCGGCGACGATCGTCGCCGTCATGTCGCGCGAGACGTCCTCCACCGAGCCCGGGGCGAGCACGGTCACCGTGGGCGGCCGGTCGGGAATGGCGCGGAGGTCGAAGGGTCCGAGATCGGCGCGGCGCCCGCGCGCGTCGGTGAGGCGAATGGTGATCGCGTCGTCGCTTCGGATCGGGACGTCGAAGCCGACGATTCGCACGCCGCGCGTCCCGTCGATGCGCGCGCCGCTGCGGTCGCCGATGAGGACGGCCGTGGCGGCATCGCGGCTAAGCGTCACCTCGAGCCGCGCCTTGGTGCCGCGCGGGGCGGCGAGGTCGCCGGTCAGGGCCTGCATCTCCTCGGGCTCGAGCCCGGTGTAGGCGGGATAGACGTAGCGGATCCGGTAGCCGGTGGCGCGCGGGAGATCGCGCACCGAGAGCGCGTATTCGGGCGATTCGGCGTCGCCGGCGGCGACGCGATAGCGAAGGTCCTCCTTCAGATTCGCCAGGCGATGCTCGTAGACGCGCTCGCCCGGCCGCGCGGCGTCGAGCGCCTCCTTCTCGTCGGCGTTCCCCATGTTCACGTCGACCCAGGCGTCGCCCCGCTTCGTGAGGAGCCGCGCGCGCGCGTTCGAGCCGCGCACGTAGGCGCGGACCACGACGGTCGCGCCCCCTTCGATCTCCTTCCCGCCCGGCGTCACGCGAAGCCCGATCGGAGCGCGAGGCGCCGACTGCGGATCGGCGATGCGGGCGAGAACCTGCGGCGTGCGGGCGCCGCCGATGAAACCGGCCGCGACGACCACCACGATCGCGGCGGCCGCGATGGTGAACCAGCGCCGGCGGGCGGGCCACTCGATCAGCCGCTCCATGGGAAGGTCGCCCGCGCGCGCCGCGGCGGCCGCGATGGCGGCGTCGCGGAGCGAGGACGAGGCGTCCGGCGTCGCGGCGCCGCGGGCGGAGCCGGCGGCGGCCTCGCGGTCGGCGTCGCGTGTCAGTTCGAGCGCCGTCAGGAGCTCGTCTTTCCGCTCCGGCTCGAGCGAACCCGCTTCGATCGCGATCTCCTCGGCCGAGCGATGCTCGCGCAGCATGCGCCAAAGGCCGGCGGCGAGGAGGAGCGCGCCGCCGCCGAGCAGCGAGAGGCGAAGGATGGCGTAGTGCCCTCGATAGAGCGTCGCCGCGAGCGCCACGACGAGCGCCGCGGCCACGAGGACCGCGCCGATCGCCACGAGCGGGAGCGCCGTTCGCTCCGCCGCGCGGCGGAAGAGCGCGCGGCGCGCGCGAGCGAGATGGTGGAGCAGGGTGTCGCGGGCCGGGCTCATGTCAGTTCGTGAGGGCGTACGTCGCGATGTTCACGGCGAAGCGCAGCGCCGCCTGGCGCTTCTCGGGCGAGTCGTCGTGGACGCCGGCATCCTCGATGCCGTTTCCGATGTCGGCGTCGAAGGTGTAGAGCACCACGATGCGTCCGTTGCGCAGGAGCGCGAAAACGCGCGCGGGGCCGCCGTCGTGCTCGTGCACTTTCGGCGCGCCGGCGGGAAAGGCGTAGGGCGACTTGAAGATCGGATGCGTGAAGGGGAGCTCCGTGAGCGCCGTCTCGGGATAGAGGCGGTTCATCATGGCGCGAAAGGAGACGTCGAGTCCGAAGTTGTCGTCCGCCCAGAGAAAGCCGCCCTGGTCGAGATAGGCGCGGAGCGACTTCAGTTCGTCGTCGTTCAGCTTCACGTTTCCGTGTCCCGTCATGAAGAGCATCGGGTAGTTCCAGAGTTCGGGATCGGTCGCGGTGACCACCGCTTCCTTGTCGTGCGAGGTGCGGACGTCGCCGCGTTCGCGGAGCGCACGGAGGAGATTCCGGAGTGACGACTCGTCGGAGTACCAATCGCCGCCGCCCGTGTATTTCAGGCGCGCGAAGGTGAATCCGCCGGTCAGGTCGGGGCGCGTGCCGCGAGTCTGGGCCTCGGCGCCGCCGGGCGCGACAGAACCTAGGATGGCCGCGATGAGGAGGAGGTTTGCGATAAATCTAACGCGAAGGCGCATTTGTGGTTATCGGCGCTCCAAACGGTCGCGGCAAGGGAGTCTGGCTTGGGTGTGCTTCCGGTCGCTTGAGCATACCAGAGGCGGGGCCTCGCGAAGCGGCCCTAACCAGCAGTACATCGGCACTTAGGGGCGGTTCCGGTAGGCGCGATGATTCTCGAAAGGCCGCTCGGCCCCGGGTCTTCACGGCAGACTCTCCGCTCTTGAGGTAAAGTGACCTTGACAAAAAGTCAATCTGACTGTATATTCCATGCATAGAACCGTGCGCCCATCGATCCACGCCGGGCGCTCGAGAGGTGAAAACCCCAGGAGGCCTCATGACCGCCGACGCCCACCCGTCCGCACCGCACGGACCCGAATGTTCCCCGCAGACCGCGCGCGCGACGCCGATCCTCTTTGGATTCGGGCTCGCGTACTTGGGCGCGATCTTCGCGCTCCGGTA
>DASTSZ010000067.1:0-3657 GCA_035760425.1 Candidatus Eiseniibacteriota bacterium
GGCGACGATCCTCACCTCGCCGCGCCCGGCGACTCGGCGATTTTCGCGAAGGCGCGGGTGGAGGGCTTCCCGGTTCACGCGGTCGCCATGCGCGGGACGTGGGATCTCGCCTCGGCCTTCGCGCTCGCCCGGCTTCATCGAAGCCTGCGCCCCGACCTCGTGCACTGGCACGCGGCGCGCGCGCACGCGCTCGGCGCGATTGCCGCCCAGTTCGCGCCGGGGCCCGCGCGCGTCCTCTCTCGGCGCGTCGATTTCCCGGTGCGGCGAAGCCCGGGGAGCCGCCTTCTCTGGTCGCTTCCGGTCGACGCCATCGCCGCGATCTCGGAAGGGGTCCGCGACGCGCTCGTTCGAAGCGGCGTGGCCGCCGATCGCATTCGAGTCGTGCCGAGCGGAATCGACCTCTCGCCCTTCGATGTCCCGGCCGATCGGGACGAACTACGCGCGAAATTCGGCATCGAAACCAAGACCGTGTTGGCCTTCCAGGCCGCGGCGCTCGCCCCGCACAAGTCGCAGACCGATCTCCTGAAGGCGGCCGCCCGCCTCCGCGACGCGGGCGAGCGCGACATCCAGGTTTGGATCGCGGGGGACGGGCCGCTGCGCGCCGACCTCGAACGGGAGCGCGACGCGCTGGCGCTGGGAACCACGGTTCGTTTCCTCGGGTTTCGAGAAGACGTGAACGATCTGCTCCGCGCGGCCGATCTATTCGTCGTCTCCTCGTGCTTGGAGGGAATGGGGACGGCGACGCTCGACGCGATGGCCTCGGGACTTCCGGTCGTGGCGACGCGCGTCGGGGGCATTCCGGAGATCGTCGCCGACGGCGAGACGGGAATCCTGGTGCCGGCGCGGGACCCGGCGGCCCTGGCCGGAGCGATGCGCCGGCTCGCGGCCGACCCCGCGCTTCGAGCCCGGTTCGGCGAGGCCGGACGGGCGAGGGCGCGCGAATTCTCGGCCGACCGGACCGAGGAACGGACGCGCGCGATGTACGACGAGATCCTCCAGCGGCGCGCCCTTCGCGGGGCGCGATAGAGCGGCTTCCCGAAGCCTCCTTGAACTCGTCGTATCAACGTGTTAGAGTCATTTAGCCGATTTTCGACCGACCCCACGACCGACGAGGGAGCCCCATGCCGCAGCTCGTTTCGACCATCCTCTACGGCGCGCTCATCCTGGGCGTCGTCGTCTTCGTCCACGAACTCGGCCATTTCCTCGTGGCCAAGTGGCTCGGGGTCCGCGTTCTCTCCTTCTCGATCGGCATGGGCCCGCGCGTCATCGGCTTCCGCCGCGGCGACACGGACTACCGCATCTCGCTCCTCCCGCTCGGCGGCTACGTCCGCATGGCGGGCGACACCACCGAAGGCGAGGATCGGACGGGCGACCCCGCGGAATTCCTCGAGAAGCCCTGGTGGGCGCGCGCGCTGATCAGCGTCGCCGGCCCCGCCGCCAATCTCGTCTTCGCCCTCGTCGTCTACATCGGCCTCTACCTGGTCGGCATCACGACGACCGACTACAGCGCCCACGTCGGCACGGTGAAAGCCGGCTCGCCGGCGGAGCTCGCGGGGCTCCGCGGCGGCGACGTCTTCGTCTCCTGGGACGGGAAGCCGGTCGCGACGATGGCCCATCTCTCCGACGCGCTCGATCGGACCGCCGAAGCGAAGGGCGCCACGGCGCCGATCGCGCTGACGGTCACGCGGCAGGGCGCGCCGGTCACGCTCCAGATTCCCCGGGCGGAAGCGCTGAAGGTCGCCGAGGGGATCGAGTGGGGTACCGACACCGAGATCGGCAAGGTCCTCATCGGGCTCCCCGCGTACGCCGCCGGCCTTCGCGACGGCGACCGGGTGCTGCGCGTCGACGGGATGCCGGTCGCGACGTGGAACGAGCTCGCGCGCGGGCTTCGCGCGAAGCCCGACGCCTTCGTCGAACTCGAGGCGATTCGGCAGGGCCAGGTCTTCACCGTGAAGATCCGCACCACGCCCGAGGGCTACGTCGGCATCTCGCCGCCGGAACTGATGACCTACCGCCAGACCTTCCCGCCGGGGCGCGCCGTGTCGCTCGGCGTGCAGCAGACCTTCGCCACGGTGGGGCAGATCTACGCGGGGCTCTGGTCGCTCGTCGCGAACCCCGGCCGCCTCGGCGAGAGCGTGGCGGGGCCGATCGCGATTTCGCAGGTGGCGCAGCAGACGGCCGCGAGCGGCGTGAACGAACTGATCCGCTTCGGCGCCTTCATCAGTCTCGCGCTCATGGCCATGAACCTCCTTCCGATTCCGATCCTCGACGGCGGGCACATTCTCTTCTCGCTCATCGAGGGGATCCGGCGCCGGCCGCTCTCCGACCGGACGCAACTCGCGTTTCAGCGCGTGGGTCTCTTCCTGCTCGTCTCCCTCGTCGTCTTCTCGTTCTACAACGACCTGAACCGGGTGAACCAGCGCAAGCGGGCCGAGGCGGCCATCTCGAAGAGCCTCTCGAAGCCGTCGCCCGATCCCAGCGCTCCTTCGCCCGCCACCCCCTGACGCGAGCCCATTGAGGCGTCCGGCCCGTTTCGCCCGGAGCGCGACGCCCGCGGGCGGCGGCGCGCGCGCGGCGGGCCGCGTCCTGTCGCTCGCGCTCCTGCTCCTCGCGCTGGCCGCGCTCCGCGCGCCGGGAGCCGGCGCCCAGATCCAGCTGGAGGGAGAGGACGAGCCGACTGTCGGGCGCGTCGAGATTCTCGGCAACACCGCCTACTCCGACGGCACGCTCAAGTCGATCATCCGAACGCGCGCGAAGTCCTTCTTCCGCCCGTGGCGCTCGGCGCCGCTGCGCTCCGACTTCCTCCGCTTCGATCGCCTCGCGCTCCGCGACTTCTACCGCCGCCACGGGTTCCTGAGCGCCGACGTCGACAGCGTCGCGATCGTCCACCGCGACAAGTCGAAGGTCGACGTCCGCTTCTACATCGCCGAGGGCCCCCACGCGAGCGTCGACGCGATCGACTTCGACGGCCCCACCGCCGCCGACGAGGAGTTGATCCGCTCCGTCATCCCGCTCTCCGCGGGCGGACTCTTCGACTACCCGGCCGTCGACGTGAGCCGCGTCGCCATCGACAGCATCTACGCGGAACGGGGCCATGTCGCGTCGAGCATCCAGGATTCGATCGCCATCGTCGGCGACAACGTGCGCGTCCGCTTCACCATCCATCCCGGCCCCGCCGCGATCCTCCGCCGAATCGAAGTCGAGGGGGCGCGCGCCACGAAGGCGGGCTTCGTCTCGAGGGAAGTCGTCCTCGAGCCGGGGGATGTGCTCGCCCGCTCGCGGCTCCTGCGAAGCCAGCAGCGGATCTACGACTCCGGGCTCTACAACGACGTCCAGTTCTCCACGGGGGAGATCGACCCGGCCACGCGCGAGACCGACCTCATCGTGCGCGTGCGCGAGCGGAAACTCGGCTGGGTCGACGCGGGCGTCGGCTACAGCGTGGGGACGAAGCGGCAGGCGCGGCTCACGGGGCAGGTGGGGCAGCGGAATCTCTTCCGCGACGGCATCCGCTTCGTGGGGGGCGCCCGCGTGGGGATCGTCACGCGGACGAAGCCGCGGTTCCCGTACGTGAAGGATCTCCTCCTCGGCGACCGGCGCGCCGACGTCTCGCTCACGCGGAACTGGCTCCTCGGCGTCCGCGTGCAGGGCTCGATCGGG
>DASTSZ010000068.1:0-14525 GCA_035760425.1 Candidatus Eiseniibacteriota bacterium
GGCCGACCAGCGGGGGTTCTCGTTGTGCCCGGCGTCCGAGGTGATCTGAACGGCGTTGTGGCCGTCCGAATCGATCACGACCACGTCGAAGGTCCCGTCGTGGCGCGCCGCGTAGGCGATCTTCTCCCCCTTCGGCGACCATTGCGGCGAGTCGTTGTACTTCCCCTCGAGCGTGAGAAGCCGTTGATTCACGCCGTCGGTGTCCATCACGTAGAGCTGGGGCGAACCGCCGCGGTCGGAGGTGAAGACGAGTTCCCGCCCCGTGGGGCTGAAACAGGGCGAGGAGTCGATGCGCGGATTCCGCGTGAGGCGCCGCGCCGTCTGGGCGTCGCGGCTCACCAGGTAGACCTCCGCGTTCCCGTCCCGCGAGAGCGTGCAGGCGATCCACTTGCCGTCGGGCGAGTAGTTGGGCGCGGTGTTGAGGCCGGGGCGCGTCGAGAAGGGATACGAGGCGCGGCGGCGCAGATCGAAGAGATAGATGTCGGGATTCCCGCGCTTGAAGGTGGTGAAGGCGATCTCGCTCCCCCAGGGCGCCCACGCCGGCGAGAGGGCGATGCTCCGGTCGTGCGTCACCTGGCGCTGGTTCTCGCCGTCGTAGTCCATCACCCAGATCTCCTTCACCTTGCCGCTCTGGCGGACGAAGGCGACGGAGGTCTCGCAGATGCCGCGCTCGCCCGTGAGCGCCTCGATGACGTCGTCGGAGAAGCGATGGAGCGTGGCGCGAAGCGACGCGCGGTCGAAGGTGTAGGCGCGGCGGAAGACCGACTCCGCCGTGCCGAGATCGAACACTTCCCCGGTGAATTTCCAGCCGGCGCCCTCGGACTCCACCATCCCCTCCACGCGTACGCTTCCGGAGAGCGAAGGGTCGGGGCTCAACTTCGACTCGAGCGGCGCCACGTCGCGCACCGCGAAGAGGCCGGAGAGTTCGAAGTCGCCGCGCGTCACGTCGCGCGCGGCGCCGGCCGTGCCGGCGGCGTTCCCCGCGGCGCGGAACGTCGCGAGGAGGAGCGGCGCCTTCGTCGAGCCCGAGGTCTGCACGCCGATCCGCACCTCGGACTGCGAGCCCGCGATTCGCGGGGTGAGCGCGATCGACAGCGCGAGGAGTCCCGTCACGGCGGCGGCGAGGAATCTATTGCTCGAATTCGAAACCAAAGTGAACCCCCAGGTAGTTGTCCGTGAATCCCGCCGGGAGCGGCGGCAGCGGGGTCGCGGAGAGAAGCGCCCGCATCGCGGTCTGGTCGAAGAACGCGTACCCGGACGACGACTCGATCGACGCCTGCGAGATCTGCCCGTCGCGGTGAACGCGGAAGTAGACGGTGGTCTTGATCGGCCGGCCGCGGGCGTCGACGCTCGGTGGAGGTACCCAGCGAGAACCGATCTTGTTCCGCAGCGTCGCGAGATAGTACGCGAATCGAAAGTCGCCGTCCGTTTTCGCGCTCGTCACGCGCGAGGAGTCGGAGGAGAACCACCGCGGCGTGGGATCGGCGGCGGCCGGCGCGTCGGCGACCTTGTTCGTCGGCTTCGAGTCCTCGGCTTTCCCTTTCTTCGTCGGCGCCCGTTCGTCGCGAATCGTGATCTTCGCGCCGGGTTGGTACTTCTTCAAGAGCGCGGGCTTCGGTTTCGCCTTCGCCGAAGCGGGCGCGGCCTCCGCCGGAGGCAGCGTCCGGAGCGGCGAGAGCCGGACCAACTGCGTGCGTGTCCGCGCGCCCATGCTCGCGGGAAGGGCGATTTCCGTCGGCGGCTTGGTCTTGTAGAAGAAGAACGGGAGGACGACGAGGTGGATGACGCAGGCGATCGCGACCACGATCGCCGAGGTGCGTTCGTCGGGCGGGGCCGCTCCGCGGCGCAGAACCGATGGCTTCTCGCGCCATTCCATGGCGGATGCGATCCCGGGGCCGCCGCTAGGGCCCCTGCTCCAATTGCAGCGCCTGGTGGAGCGACCGGACGGCCCGTTCCACGTCCTGCTGGCGCATCATGCAGGTAATGGTGATCGACGAGGTGGAGATCAGTTCGATGTTCACGTCGGCCTTCGCGAGCGCGTCGAAGACCGCGCCCGCCGTGCCGGCGGACGTGGCGAGGCCCTCGCCGACGACCGAAAGGATCGCGACGTCGGGGTCGTAGACGAAGGCGCGCGCGTTCAGGTGCTTCCGCATCTCCTCCACGATCGGGAGAACCGCCTTCACGTCGTGCGTGCCGACGGCGAACGTCACATCGTTCTTTCCGCCGTCGCCGCTCGCCTGGACGATCATGCGGACGTTCACGCCGTGGCCGCCCACCGCGCGGAAGATCTCCGCGGCGACGCCCGGACGGTCGGGCACGCCGAGGAGGGCGATCTTCGCCACGTCCGCGTCGTGCGCGATCCCGCGAATGACGACCTGTTCCATCGCTCCACCCTTTCGAATGCGCGTGCCCTCGTTCCAATTGAAACTCGACCGGACGTGGATCGGGACGCCGTAGCGCCGCGCGATCTCGACCGACCGATTGTGGAGAACTTTGGCGCCCAGCGACGCCAGTTCCAGCATCTCGTCGTAGGAGACCGCCGGGAGCTTTCTCGCGTCCGGCACGATCCGGGGATCGGCGGTGTAGACGCCGTCCACGTCGGTGTAGATCTCGCACTCCTCCGCGCCGAGCGCCGCGGCGAGGGCGACGGCCGTCGTGTCCGATCCGCCGCGGCCGAGCGTCGTCACCTCGCGCTCCTTGCTCACGCCCTGGAACCCGGCGACGATGACGACCCGTCCCTTCGCCAGCTCCTCGCGAATGCGATCGCCCTTGATCTCGACGATCTTCGCGCGCGTGTGCGAGGTGTCGGTCACGATCCCGCTCTGCGAGCCCGTGAACGAAACCGCCTCCTGGCCGAGGTCGTTCACGGCCATGGAGACGAGCGCCATCGAGATCCGCTCGCCCGAGGTGAGGAGCATGTCCATCTCCCTCGGATGCTCCTCGGTCGAGACCTTGTGCGCCAGTCCGACCAATTCGTCGGTCGTGTCGCCCATGGCCGAGACGACGACCACGAGATCGGTCCCCGACCGGCGCGTGCGGACGATCCGATCGGCCACCCGACGAATCCGTTCGGGCGTGCCGACCGACGTCCCTCCGTACTTCTGAACCAATAAACCCATGTCAGCGGTTCCGAGTTTCGAGCAGGGTGCGCGATGAAGCCCCGGACGTTGCGATTCGCCCGGGAAGGGCCCGCGACGCGACGCCTCGGCGCGCGAACGCGCGAACCATCGCCGCGCCGACGCGGACGCCCGCGCCCGGCGCGTGGAACGCCAGGAGCGTCGGCCCGCTTCCGCTGATCGTCACGCCGTAGGCGCCGGCGCGCCGGCCCGCCGCGACGACGCTGTCGTACCCGGGGATGAGCCGCGCGCGGTGGGGCACATGGTACACGTCGACGAGGGCGTCGGCCAAGAGATCGAAGCGCCGCTCCGCGAAAACCGTGAGGAGCGCGAGCGCCCGCGCCGTGTTCGCCGCCGCGTCGTGGAGCGAGATCGTCTTCGGCAGGAGCGCGCGCGCCTTCTCGGTGCTCACGCGAAGATCGGGGACGAGGAGCGTGATGCCGAGCCCGCGCGGCGGCGGCAGCCGGAGCGCTTCGAAGGCGCCGTCGCGGCGCGGCATCGAGAGAATCAACCCGCCCCGGAGCGCGGGCGCCACGTTGTCGGGGTGGCCCTCCAGGCGGATCGCCTCCGCGAGGAGCGCGTCCTCGTCGAAGCGGCCGCCGAGCCAGTGATTCGCGAGCACGAGCCCCGCCGTGATGGCGGCGGCGCTGCTTCCGAGCCCGCGCGCGACCGGAATCGAGGAGCGGATCGTGAGCGCCACCGTCGGCACCGGCTCGTGCGCGGCGCGGCAGAGGTGGCGGAAGGCGCGGAGCACCGGATCGCGATGCGGGTCGAGCGCGAGATCGCTGCCTTCGCCCCGGCGCGCGATGCGGAAGCCCTCGGGAATTCGGTCCGCCGTCACGGCGAGCGAGAGCGACATGGCCATGCCGAGGCAGTCGAAGCCGGGCCCGAGGTTCGACGTGGAGGCGGGCGCGACGGCGCGCCAGCGCTGAAGCCGCGTCCGCCTCACGCGAGGATCGCGCGGCGAAGCGCGTCGGGTTCGGCGTCCACCGTCTCGAATCCGCCCGAGACCTTCACCGCCCGTTCGGGGTCCTTCAGTCCGTGGCCCGTCACGGTGCAGACCGCCGTGGCGCCCTCGGCGATCGCGCCGCGGGCCCCGAGCTTCAGGAGACCCGCGATCCCGGCGGCCGACGCCGGCTCGACGAAGACGCCTTCGACGGCGGCGAGGAGGCGGTAGGCGTCGAGGATCGCCTCGTCGCTCACCGCCTCGATGACGCCGCCCGACTGGTCGCGCGCGTCGGTCGCGCCCTTCCACGACGCGGGGTTCCCGATCTTGATGGCGGTGGCGATCGTCGCCGGTTCGGCGACCTTCTCGCCGCGAACGATGGGCGCGGCGCCTTCGGCCTGAAATCCGAGCATGCGGGGCCGTCCGCCGCCCTGGCGCGCGTCGCGCTCCGTCCAGCCCTTCCAGGCGGCGGTGATGTTCCCCGCGTTCCCCACGGGAAGCGCGTGGAGATCGGGGACGCGTCCGAGCGCGGCCGCGATCTCCCACGCGATCGTCTTCTGCCCCTCGATGCGGTCGGGATTGATCGAGTTGACCACCACCGCCGCGCCGTCCTCGGCCAGGAGCCGCACGAGTTCGAGCGCGCGGTCGAAGTTGCCGCGCACCGCGACGACCTTCGCCCCGTGCACCATCGCCTGCGCCAGCTTTCCGAGCGCGATCTGCCCGTCCGGAATGACGACGGCGCATCGGAGTCCGGCCCGCCCCGCGTAGGCGGCGGCCGACGCCGACGTGTTTCCGGTGGAAGCGCAGATGACCGCCTTCGCGCCGGCGGCGACCGCGCGCGACACCGCGACCGTCATGCCGCGATCCTTGAACGAGCCCGTCGGGTTCGCGCCCTCCACTTTCAAATAGAGCGAGAGCCCGGGGGCGATCCGCGCGGCGAGGCGCGGCGCGGGCACGAGCGGCGTGTTCCCCTCCAGGAGCGTCACGACGGCCGCGTCGGGAAGGGCCGGGAGGATCTCCCGGAATTCCCGGCAGACGCCGCGCCAGGCGGTCGGCGTCATCGGTCGAAGATCCGGATGGCGCGCGGCGAGCGTCGAACCGTGGCGAGCGTGCCGATGGCGGCGATGGCGTCGCGCACGTCGCGATCGCGCGCCTCGTGCGTGAGGAGCGTGATCGAGGATTCGCCGCGCGCGCCCGGCTCCTGGAACATCTGCGCCACGCTCACGCGCGCGCCCCCGAGCCGCTGCGCGATCTGCGCCAGCACGCCCGGCTGATCGTCCACGAGGAGGCGGACGTAGTACTTCGTGCGCACCTCGTCGAGCGAGAGCTTCGCCTCCGGATCGGGCGCGGCCGGCGCGGGCCGGGGCCCCGGGGGCCCGCCGCCGCGGAGGCGCCGCTCGCGCGCGACGGCGATCAGGTCGCCGAGCACCGCCTGCGCGGTCGGGAGCGCGCCCGCGCCCTTGCCGTAGAGAAGCATCGAGCCCGACGCCTCCCCGCGCAGATAGACGCCGTTGAATTCGTCGCGCACCGAGGCGAGGAGATAGCGCCGCGGGATGAAAGCCGGGTGGACGCGGAGATCGAGCCCTTCGGTCGTTCGCTGGCCGATGCCGAGGAGCTTCACCACGTAGCCGAAGCGTTCGGCCTGCCGAAGATCCTCGAGTTCCATGCCGACGATCCCCTCGGTCGGAATGGAGCCGTGCGGCACGTCCGTTCGAAACGCCTTCCGCGCGAGGAGCGTCAACTTCTGCGCGGTGTCGGCGCCGGAGAGATCGAGCGAGGGATCGGCCTCGGCGAAGCCGAGCGTGCGCGCGGCGTCGAGCGCCTCGGAGAAGTCGCGCCCTTCGCGCTCCATCGTGGAGAGGATGAAGTTCGTCGTCCCGTTGAGAATCCCGACGAGGAGCGTGAATCGCTCGGTCCGGAGTCCTTGGTCGAGCGACTGGAGCACGGGGATGACGCCCGCCACGGACGCCTCGTGGCGGAGCACCGCGCCGTGCTTCGCGGCGAGCGACTCGAGTTCGGGGCCGTGGACGGAGATCAGGTGCTTGTTGGCGGTGATGACGGGGAGGGCTCGCTCGAGCGCGCGGCGGACGGCGGGATAGGCGGCGTCGAGGCCACCCATCACTTCCACGATCACGTCGACGTCGTCGGCGTTCGCGACGTCGAGCGGATCGCTCCCCAGGACGATCGATCCGAGATCGAGGTCGCGTCGCTTCCCCGGCTCGCGCACCGCGATCCGCGTGACGCGGACAGGGCCCCCGGCGGCTTCCGCGACGGCGCGCTCGCGCGCCCCGAGGAGGCCGAGGAGCCCGCTCCCGACGACGCCACAACCGAGGAGTCCGACGCGAACCGGAGTGGAAGGCATGAGCCCGGAGCCTACGGCAGCGGCCGCCGAGCCGTCAAACGGAGGGTCGGGGATCGTTCCAGCGTTCGCGGAAGGCGCGGAACGAGAACTCGGGATCGATCTTTCGCAGTTCGCGCGCCGCGCGATGGAGACGCCGGCGTGCCTCCACGGCGTGCGTCTTCTGCCACGTGACGTAGGAATCGAGGAGTTCGTCCCAGACGTGCGTCTTGTGGGCCGTCTCGAAGCGGCTCTGCGCGTCGCGGCTCAGGTGATAGACCTCGCCGTCGCTGATGCGCCGGAGGAGATGCAGGTACTCCCCGCTCATCCAGGCCATCACCTTCGTGTAGCACTCGAAATTCCGCGAGAGCTTGTCCATCACCTCCGCGACGCCGGCGCGGCTCCCGTAGAGCCGCTCCGCGTAGGCGGACGCGAAGTGGTAGTAGGACTTCCCGCGGCCCGTCATCTGCTGCTCGCGCTCCTCGAGGTCCTCCGCCACGGGGCTGCGCGGCGGCGCCCCGCCGCTGAAGATCCCGAGCGAAACGTAGATGAAGTCGGCGTTCGCCTTGTAGACGCGATAGCGGTGGCGGCGGTCCTTGCTCTCCGCCACGCGCGCGAAGACGTCGGTGTCGCGCGGCGAGACGAGATCGGCGCGAAGGAGATCCTCCCGTCCGGTCACGATGCCGGCCAGGAGCGACGCCGTGTAGACGTTCACGTCCTCGTCGTACTCCTTCAGGTCCGAGGGCATGTCGGAGTCGATGCGCGAGAGGAGGAACGAGTTGATGAAGAAGTAGCCGACGTCCTCGCGCGTGGCGGGCCCGGAGGGCGGCATCGGGCCCCCTTCGCCGCCGATCGACGCCAGCCGCAGATACTGTTCGCCCATGGCTCGACTCCCTTACGCCGGCGGAACCGCGGGAAGGAGCATGTAGAGGAAGCTCCGGATCACGACCGTCAGGTAGACGGCGAAGACCGTGATCACGGCGCCCGGCAGCCACTTCACCTTGTTGCGGAAGCGCCACAGGAGGACGCAGCCGAGGGTGGGGACGAGCGTCTTGTACATCCAGAAGACGTAGGGCGAGTGGTCGAGGAGGAACGCCATGAAGCGGTTCGCCTCGACCATGAACTTCACGTTCAGCAGATAGATGGTCTGCGCGGCGTCGGTGTAGTTCAGGATCCCGACACCCCAGAGGAGGAAGAACATCCGGCGTTCCATCCGGCCCGCCGCCCGTCGATCGGTCCGCCGCCGCTGCCCGCCGCGCCGCTCCACCACCGTCGTCGTCGCCCCCACGATCGTCCCTCCAGCCGAGTCTGTCGCGTGCCAATCGTTTCGGCATATATCGGCCTATGCGCGTGGAACTTGCGCCTGATTTGACACCCCCCCGGGGGGGTGCTAGAGTGGCCGAAATAACCCCTCGGGAGGTGCCAAACCTCATGGAAGTCCTGATCGCATCGGCGGATATCCGGCGCCGCGTCTGCGAACTCGGAAACCAGATCGCCCGCGACTACCCCGATTCCAGCCCGCTCCTCGTGGGCGTGCTGAACGGCTGTATCTGCTTCGTCTCCGATTTGATGCAGTCGATCGCCATCCCGCACGAGCTCGATTTCGTGAGCGTCTCCTCCTACGGGACCGCCTCCGAATCGAGCCGCGCGCCGCGCCTGGTGAAGGACCTCGAGCGGGCCATCAAGGACCGGGACGTCATCCTGGTCGAGGACATCGTCGACAGCGGCCACACGCTCCATTTCCTGCGCGAGACCCTGCTGGCCCGGTCGCCCCGGTCGCTTCGGATCGCGGCGCTCCTCGACAAGACCGAGCGGCGCGAACAGGCGGTGCCCCTCGATTACGTCGGTTTCCAGGTGCCCGACCGCTTCCTCGTCGGGTACGGCCTCGACTACGCGGAGCGGTTCCGCCACCTCCCCTACATCGCCGCCCTGAGCCCCGCCGAGATCGAAGCGGAAGGGCGTCACGCCGGAGTGGCCTAGCCCGTGCCGGCGCGCGGTCGCGGCATCCTGATCGGCATCGCGGGCGGGACGGGCGCGGGAAAGACGCTCGTCGCGCAGTCGATCGCCGAGGACCTGGGACAGGACAAGGTTCTCCTCATCGAACAAGATTCCTACTACCGCGACCTCCACAACATTCCGCTCGGCGAGCGGGAAAATCACAATTTCGACCATCCCGACGCCTTCGACCGCGAACTCCTCCGCCAGCACATCGAGACCCTTCTCGGCGGCGGCGAGATCGACATGCCGGTCTACGACATGCGGACGCACACGCGCCTGGCCGAGCCGGTCCGCGTGAAGGCGCGCCCGATCGTCATCCTCGACGGCCTCCTCATCCTCGAGGACCCGGCCATCCGCCAGCTGATGGACATCAAGCTCTACGTCGACGCCGATCCCGACATCCGCTTCATCCGCCGCCTGAAGCGCGACCTGACCGAGCGCGGACGAACCCTCGACTCGATCATCCGGCAGTACGAGTCGAGCGTGCGGCCGATGCACCTTCAGTTCGTGGAGCCCTCCAAGCGCTACGCCGACTTGGTCATTCCGGAGGGCGGCTACAACGTGGTCGCCATCGATCTCCTGAAGACGAAGATCCGCGCGCTCCTCGCCGAGAAGCGCTGAGCCCCGCGGGCATGGACTTCCTACCGCTCCTCCGCTTCCCGATCGAGTGGGCGGCGCTCGCGCTCTTCGTCGTCGCCTGCCTCTATTGGGAGCGCGCCGGCTTCACCGGTCTCGGGGTCGAGGGGAGCGTCGCCGCCGCGACGATCGGGTTCATCGCGGGCTACGACGCCACGGCCTCGTACGCGGCGGCCGCCGGCATCGCGGCGCTCGCCGCGGTCCTCTTCGCGCTCGCCACGGGCGGCCTCCTCCAGATCCTCCAGACCGATCGCGCGGTCGGCGCGTTCGCGGCCAGCCTCGTGGCGGCCTGCGGGCTGGGACTCCTCACGCGCACCGGCTCGCACGCGCTCCTCACCGAGCAGCCGTCGCCTGGCATCATCCGAGGCACGATCTTCGACGGGACCTACGCGGAGGATCTGATCGGGAGCCCGTGGCTCTTGGCCGCGCCCTTTCTCGTGGCCCTCGCGTCGTGGATCTACTGGCGGACGCCCTTCGGCCTCCGGCTCCGCGCGTTCGGCGAAACGCCGAGCCTGCGCGTGCCGGGCGCGAGCGCGGCGCGGACGCGTCTCCTCGGCGTGGCGGCCGGATCGCTCTTCGTGGTCCCCGGCGTGGCGCTCCTGCTTCGCCAGTCGGGCGGATCCCCGCCGGTGGCGCTCGGGCTCCTGGCGCTGGCGTGCGCGGTCGCGGGGCGCTGGGCGTTCGCGCCCTCGCTACTCCTCGCGGCCGGAATCGCGCTTCTGCGCACGCTTCGGCCCTACGCGGGCTCGTCGGGAACGGCGGTCGTATCGCTCGAGATCGCGCCCTTTCTCCTCGCGCTCGTCTACCTGATCGTCCTCTCGCGTCGCGCGCTTCGCATCACCGCCACGCGGCAGTCCCGCCTCGACCCCGATACGCTGTGAGCGGCTCGCTGCCGGCGCGCCGTCACGCCGCCGCCGCCTCGATGGCCGCGGACCCCGCGAGCCGTCCCTTCCCGCTCGACGAAGCCCTCGCCGTCGTCCGCCGCCGCACGCCGCTCGTGCCGCGCGCGGCGCTCGTCCTGGGAAGCGGGCTCGGCGTCGTGGCGGAGGGAATCGCGTGGGAGGCGGCCATTCCCTACGCCGACATCCCGGGACTTCCGCGATCGGCGGTGGCGGGACACGCCGGGCGCCTCCTCCTCGGCAAGTGGGCGGGGCGCGCGGTCGCGATCGCGCAGGGCCGCTCCCATCTCTATGAGGGCTACGAGCCCGAGGTCGTCACGCGCATGACGCGTCTCCTCGCGGCGCTCGGCGCGAAGGCGCTCGTCCTCACGAACGCGGCGGGCGGGATCGCCCCCTGCATGTCGCCCGGGACGCTCGTCCTGATCGAGGATCACGTGAATCTGCAGTGGCGTTCGCCGCTCCGCGGCGCGGGCGCGTTCGAGCCGGGCGCGCCGGAGGCGGCGGCGGCCGGCGCGGGACTCGGGCGGGGGCTGACGCGGCGGCCCGTCTACGACGCGGAGCTGAAGGCGAAGGCCGCGCGCGCGGCGGGCGTGTCGGGGGTGCGGCTCGAACGGGGCGTGCTCGGCGTGATGCTCGGACCTTCCTACGAGACGCCGGCGGAGATCGACATGCTGGAACGTCTCGGCGCCGACGTCGTCTGCATGTCGACCGGGGCCGAAGCGGCGGAGGCGTGCACGCTCGGACTCCCGTGCGTCGCCCTCTCCTGCGTCACCAACTGGGCCGCGGGCCGCTCCACGGCGACGCTCTCCCACGACGACGTCACGAAGGCGGTCGCGGGCGCCGCGGCGCCGCTCAAGTCGATGCTCGAACGGCTGGTCGTCGCGATCGTCTGAATCCCGCTACCGGATCGCGATCCTCACGATGCGGTCGCCCGGCATGATCCGCTCCGCCACGTCGAGCCCCTGCGTCACCTTCCCGAGGATCGAGTAGCGCCCCTCCAGCCGCGGCTGCGGCGAGAGCGTCACGAACCACTGGCTCCCCCCCGTGTCCTTCCCCGAGAGCGCCATGCCGACGGTCCCTATTTCGTAGGGCCGCTCGTCGTACTCGCAGGGAATCGCGTAGCCCGGGCCGCCCCATCCGTCGCCCCGCGGACAGCCCGACTGGATCACGAAGTTCGGGACGACACGGTGGAATTGGATGCCGTCGAAGTAGCCGGCCCGCGCGAGCGAGGCGAAGTTCTCCACGTTCTCGGGCGCCGCCGAGGCGTCGAGCGCGATCGTGATCACGCCCCGCTCCGTCGTGACGACGGCGGTGAGCCGCTGGCGTTCGGTCGCGGGCGTGGCGCGCGCCTTGAGCGGCGCGCCCGGGACGACGGGGACCGAGTCGGCGGGAAGCGCGAGCGCCCGCGCGGCGATCTCCCGCACGCGCGCGTCGGAATCGAGGAGCGCGGGGCGAAGGGCGGCGCGCGCGGCGGCCGTCTCGAGCGCCGCGAGCGCGGTGGCGGCGGAGGTCCGGACATCGTCGTCCTGCGTCGTCGCGCGGCGCTGGAAGAGCGCCGCGAGCGCCGGTACCGACGCCGAATCGCGGAGCGCGCCGAGCGCCTCCGCCGCCGAGCAGACGACGCTGAAGTCTCGATCCTGAAGCCGCGGCCGGAGCACCGGGATCGAGGCATCGCGCGCCTCGGGACGCTTCGCCAGGGCCGACGCGGCTCCCGCCGCCTGGGCCGGGTCGGTCGTCTGCGCCGCCCGCGCCAGCATCAACTCGCGCGCGGCGGGGCCGTCGACGTCGCCAAGCGCCTCCGCGAGCCCGCCGCGGAGAAACGCCGGCAGGAGGTCGAGCGCCGGGGCGACGGCGGGGACGGCGCGATCCCCCTGGATCTTCAAGAGCGAGGCGGCGGCCGCCTGGACGACGCCCGTCGAGGAATCCCCGAGCGCCTTCAGAAGCGCCGGCACCGCGAGCGAATCGCGGACCGCGCCGAGCGAGATCGCCACCTGCCAGCGGACGTGCGGGTGGGCGTCGGCCAGATGCGGGAGGAGCGTGCGCGACTCGCGCATGATCTTCAGCGCGCCGAGCGACGCGGCGGCGTTCACGCGGACGCGCCACGACTCGTCGTGGAGGAGCGCGCCGAGACGCGCCGTCGCGGTCGAGTCGCCGACTTCGCCGATGGCGCGCGCCGCCACGGCGCGGACCATCGGATCGCGATCGAAGGAGAGCTTGCGAAGGGCGGGCGCGGCGCGACGGTCGCCGATGCGCCCGAGCGCGTACGCCGCGCGCCACCGGATGTCGGGGCGCGGATCGCGCGAGGCGCGATCGAGCGGTTCGACGAGCGTGGAATCGCGCAGGCGCGCGGCGGCGAACGCCGCCGCCCAGCGCTCGGGCGCGCGCGGCGAGCGCAACGACGCGGCGAGGGCGCGACCGACCGCGCCGCCCGATCGGGCCCCCAGATTGCCGAGCGTCGTGACGAGCGCCACGCGCGTCGGCGCGTCGGTCTCCCGCCCCAAGCGTTCCAGGACGGCCGGCGCGGCGAGGGAGTCGGCCACGAGTCCGAGCGCGAAGGCCGCCTCCCGCCGAACGGCGGGGGCCGCGTCGCGGAGGGCGGCCTCGAGGAGCGGGCGGCTCCCGCGGCGCCCGATGTGGCCGAGCGCGCGCGCGGCCCGCGCCCGAACGGCCGGCCGCGCGTCGGCGCGCACGAGCGCCGCGAGTCCGGTCGTGTCGCGCGTTCCCTCGGCGCGGAGGAAGGTCACCTCGGAGGCCGCGGGCAGGGCGATCGCCGTCGCGGCGGCCGCCGCGCGCGGGGCGGCGAGCGCCGCCAGGGCGACGCCGGCGGCGAGTCCCATGGCGGCGAGTCCGCCGCTGCGTTTCACCCCGCGAATGGTCACGTCGTGGCGCATCGTTCCTCCGTTCGTTCCAAGGCGAGCAAGGAGAAGGCGGCGGAGAGGACCGCCGCCGGTTCGATCGATTCGAGCGACGCGTCGGACGCGCGCAGCGCGCGGACGAGGCGCCCCACGGGCGCCCACTCGCGCGGGTCGCTCCACCCGTAGACGCCGAGGGTCGGCGCGCCCACGGCGCCCGCCAAATGGAGCGGGCCGGTGTCGTTCCCGACGTAGAGCGCGGCCCGCGCGAAGCGCCCGGCCAGCTCCGGAATCGTCTCGCCGCGTACGACCGGCAGCGGACGGCCGAGCGCGCCGAGCACGGCCTCCACCGTCCCGCCGTCCTGCGGTCCTTCCAAGAGCCAGACCTCCCGGCCGCGGGCGAGGAGTTCGCGCGCCACCGCGGCGAAGCGCTCGGCGGGCCAGCGGTTCTTCAGCTTCCCCGCGCCGGGGTGAAGATAGACCACGCCGCGCGGCGCCCGCTCGAGCGACGCGGCGTCGGGCACGTAGTAGGGCGGCGGCGGCGTCCGCTCGGCGCCGGCGGCGCGCGCGAGGGCCATGCAGACCTCCGATTGGTGCGGCGCGCCCTCGGGATAGGGGATCACGCGCGTCAGCCTCGCGCCGTCGCGCTCGTTCCAGCGCCGCGAGTCGAAGCCGAGCCGCTCGCGCGCGTCCGAGAGCGCGACGAGCAGAGCGCCGCTTCGCGAGTAGGAGACGGTCGTGAAGTAGACGGCGAGATCGGGACGCGGACCGCGACGGAGCGCCGCGCGCGCGACGCCGAGGAAGTTCTTCGTGTCGACGACGCGCACCTCGTCGGCCCAGCGCTGCCCCGCCACGGCGGCCGCGTTCTGCCGCCCCACGACGAGCGTGACGTGCGCGTTCGGATAGCGCTCGCGGACGGCCCGGATGGCCGGGACGTTCAGGAGGAGATCGCCGAGCTGGTTGTGGGGTCGGAAGAGGTGGATGCGGCGAGGCGCGGCGTCCACCGTCACGGCGCGATTAGACCTTCGTCGGGTCCGGGTCCGCGTCGGACTGCTTGTCCCGCAGTTTCTCGAGTTGAAGCACCTTGATGAGGCGGTCGTGGCAGCCGGCGGGCATCTGCGGGGTTTCGTCGTGCCGGTAGAGTTTCAGGGTCATCGTGAGGGTGTCGAATTCGGCGCGGCAGTCGGAGCACTTCCCGATGTGGCGCTGCATCTCGACGACGATGTCCTGCTTCAGATCCTCGTCGAGATAGAGCGAGATCGACTCGAGGACTTCCTTGCACGTCATCATGAGCGCGCCCCCATCGTCCGCCGGCCGCGCGTGTCGTTGAAGAAGTGCGCGAGATGATTGCGCACCTTCAACCGGGCGCGATGTAGGCGGGATTTTACCGCGGCCACGGAGAGATCGAGAATCTCGGCGGCGTCCGCGTTCGACAACCCTTCCACGTCCCGTAGCACGAAGACCTGCCGGAATTCCGCGGGGAGCGCGTCGATCGCATCACTCATGGCTTGCCGCGTCTCCTCGTTCAAGAGTTGCTCGACCGGGCCGGGGGCCCAGTCCGCGATGTTGATCGGCGTCTCGCGTTCGTCCGCGTCGTCGATCGAGACCGTCGGGAGTTGCTTCTTCCGGAGCTTCATCAGCGCCGAGTTGGCGGTGATGCGGTAGATCCAGGTGGAGAAGGTCGAGTTGCCCTGGAACGACTTGATGCCGCGGTAGGCCCGGAGGAAGGTGTCCTGCAGC
>DASTSZ010000069.1:0-8939 GCA_035760425.1 Candidatus Eiseniibacteriota bacterium
GTTCGTCGGATCGACGATCATCTACGCCTACATGCAGGCGGTCGGCTTGGTGAACGACCACCTCGTCTCGTGCTACCGCCATCGCGAGCTTGGCGGGCGCGCGCGCTGACGATACTCTTCGATGAGTGAGGCGCATCCCGCCTCCGCCCGATCCTCGTCAACCGGAGCCGTCCATGACCAAGCCGTACGCCGACACCGCCGCGCCGATCGCCGTTCCGCCGGAACGGATCGATGAGACGGTCGCCGTCCTCTGCGATGCGTTCCACGACTACCCCGTCATGACCCATATCGTGGGCGAGGCGGGCTCGGACTACGATCGCCGCCTGCGGACGCTCATTCACTTCTTCGTGTCGAACCGCGTGCTACGCGCCGAGCCGATCCTCGGCATCGAGGACGGCGGGCGGCTCGTGGCGATCGCCACCCTGACCCCTCCAGGCGAGCGGCCCGTGCCCGAGCCGATCGAAGGGATGCGGGCGGCGCTCTGGGAGGCGCTCGGCGCCGACGCGAAGGCGCGGCACGAAGCGCTCTTCCAGGCCTGGATGCGCTACACGCACCCCGGGCTCCATTACCATCTCAACATGCTCGGTGTGCGCCGCTCGCACGCCGGACGCGGGCTCGGATCGCGGCTATTGACGGCGATCCACGCGAGGTCGCTCGATGACGCCGAGTCCTCGGGCGTGACGCTCAGTACGGAAGACCCGAAGAACGTCCCTCTCTACCAGCACTGCGGCTACGAGATCACCGCGCACGAGCGCGTGACCGACCGGTTGGAAACCTGGCAGTTCTTCCGTCCGAACGACACCGCGCGCTAGCCGCGCCGCCCACCGATCGAGGATCCCTCATGTATCTCGTCCTGAAACTTCTCCACGTCGCTTCGGTGATCGCGTTCTTGGGGAACATCACGACCGGCCTCTTCTGGCACCGCCACGCCGCCCGCACGCGCGACCCGAAGATCCTGGCGCACGTGATGGACGGCATCATCCAGAGCGACCGGATCTTCACGATCCCCGGCGTGATCGGGATCACCGTCGCGGGCTTCTGCGCCGCCATCGTCGGCGAGATCCCGCTCCTTCGAACGCCGTGGGTCTTCTGGTCGATCGTGCTCTTCTCGATCTCGGGCATCGTCTTCTCGATTCGGCTGGCGCCGATCCAGCGGCAGCTCCGCGACATGGCGCGGGCGGGCGCGACGTCGGGCGCGTTCGACATGGAGCGCTATCACGCGCTCACCCGCCGCTGGGAGTTCTGGGGCGCGATCGCGCTCGGCGCGCCGCTCGGGGCCTTCATCCTGATGGTGTTGAAGCCGACGTGACGGGCCGCGCTCGAGCGAGCTTCCGCGGCGCGGTGGCGCCGGCGTTCGCAGTCCTCGCACTACTCGCTCCCCTCGCCCTCCTCGCGGCGGCGCCTTCGCCCGCGTTCGCGGCGGCCGAGCGATTCCCCCGCGGGCACGCCCTGGGCGCGTCGGCGGGGTTTCCCTCGCTCCTCAACTTCGAGTACTCCTACGAATTCGGGCGCCGGGCGTTCTACCTGTCGGGCGGATATCTCGGGAGGTCGACCTACGGCGTGCAGGCCGGACTGGGGCTCGGGCGGAATGGCACGGCCCGGAAGCATTCGTCCGCGAATCTCGTCGCCGGCACGCTCTCGCTCTCGATGTATCGGGACGAACCCGAGACGTGGACGTACGGCGGATTCGAATTCCACCTCCGCTACCGCTCGGTCTTCTTCACGCCCGCGTTCACGTTCGGCGACGGCACGCTGGGCGATCCGACGTACGACCTCACGGGCGACGAGTCGAATTCCGACAAGCCGCCTCGATACCGCGTGATCTTCCGGGTCGGGTTCCTCGCGCCGTTGCGATCGCACTCCGAGTCGTGACGGCGCGGACGGCGCGGATGGAAATCGCCGAGGGAACCGCGGCGCTGCTCGCCGACTACGCGCTTGTCTCGATCGCGTACGAAGTGACGCGCGTGGTCGATGTCGAGGAGGCCGGTCCGGTGGGGGACGCGCCGGCATCGGAGCCGCGATTCCGTTTGATCGAGCGACCGCTGGCGCAGCCCTACTTGAAGAACTATGACTCGGTCGCCGGCGACGCGCCCTCGGAGTGGGCCGGGCGATTCGATCTCGCGCGGTGGCGGTTCTTCCTCGCGCGGATCGACGGCCAGGTGGTGGGGGCCGCGGCGGTGGCGTTCGATACGCCGACGGTCGACATGCTCGAGGGCCGGCGTGATCTCGCGCAGCTCTGGGATATCCGCGTGGCGCCGGACGCGCGGGGCCGCGGCGTCGGCGAGGCGCTCTTTCGCGCCGCCGAGCGGTGGGCCGCGGCGAACGGATGCCGCGAGTTGAAGGTCGAGACGCAGAACGTCAACGTCCCCGCCTGCCGATTCTACGAGCGGCAGGGGTGCCAACTACGAGTCGTGAATCGCGGCGCCTACCCGGACTTGGGACATGAGATGCAGTTGCTCTGGTACAAGGACCTCACACCTCGGGAGCCGAATCCCAAATGATCGTGCTCGAAACCGAACGCCTACGGCTCCGCTGGCTCACGGCGGACGACGCGCCCTTCATGTTCGAGCTCGTGAACGATCCGTCCTGGATCGAGTTCATCGGCGATCGAAACGTGAAGACGCTCGACGCCGCGCGCGCCTACGTCACGGAGAAGTACGTCGCCGACTACGTCCGGCACGGCTACGGATTGAACCTCGTGGAGCTGAAGGACTCGGGGACGCCGGTCGGGATCTGCGGGCTGATCAATCGAGAGGGTCTGCAGGACGTCGACGTCGGTTTCGCGTTCCTGCCGCGCTACGCCGGATGCGGCTATGCCACGGAGTCGGCGGCGGCGGTGCTCGACCACGGGCGCCGCACGCTGGGCATCGGGCGGATCGTCGCGATCACGACCCCCAACAACATCCGCTCCATCCGCGTCCTGGAGAAGATCGGGCTTCGATTCGAAGGGATCGTGCGGCTTCCCGGCGACGACGAGGACCTGGCCTTCTACGCGCACGACCCGAACCCGGCGTAGCCGCCGGGGCCGCGTCGCGACGTCGCGGCTCTCCTACCCTTCCATCCAGACCCGCGTCAGTTGCCAGGTCATCTCGCGCGTGTCGTAGCGGATTTCGTAGTAGTCGGCGTTGTCCGCGAGGAGCGCGAAGTAGTGGATCTTGTTCTGCCCCTCGTGGCGGACCCAATCGCCCGTGACCTTGGCGATCTTCACGGTCTTCTGTTTCCACCGGAAGCGGATCGGCTTCATGACGCCGCCGGCGAAGACCGTGATGACCTCGATGGGATCGTGAATGGACTCGATCATGAAGTACCCGCTGTCTGCAGTAGGGAACGAATGCGCATGAATCATCCGTCGAGCCTCCGGAACACGACCGCTTCCTTGCCTGCCGCCGCCTCGATTCCGCTTCCCAACAGAAGGAAGATACTGCACATTTGTGCAGTTGTCAAGGGGCGCGCCGAAACGAGGGCGCGCGAAGGGCGAACGAGGTGATGAACAAGGGGTTACGCGGGGTCGACGCCGTGAACCAAGGGAGACGCGAGAGACGAATTGGGCGATGATGGGGACTCGTTCGCCGGAATCGCGAGTTCGAGGAGACCCGATGCGAAAACCACTCACGGACGTCCAGGCGGTTCTCTACGGCGGGCTCGCGGTCGGCGTCCTCGACATTCTCGAGGCGTTCGTCTTCTGGGCGTTCCGGGGCGTCACCCCCGATCGCGTCTTCCAGGGCGTCGCGTCGGGGCTCCTGGGCCGCGCCTCCTTCGCGGGCGGCGCCCCGACGGTGTTGCTGGGCGCGATCCTCCACTTCGTCATCGCCTTCCTGGTCGTGAAGTTCTACTTCCTCGTGAGCGGACGGATTCGGACCCTCCGCCGGCGTCCCTATCTCTGGGGCCCGATCTACGGCGTCGGCGTCTACCTCTTCATGTACCTCGTGGTGCTTCCCCTCTCCGCGGCGCGGGCGCCCACGTTCGCTCCTGTGAACGTGGCGAACGGACTCTTCGCGCACATCGTCTGCGTCGGGATCCCGGCCGCGCTCTTCGCGCGCGCGGCGGAGGGGCCAGGCGCGGCGACCGGCCCGGGCGCGGCGGACACGGACGCGGGCGCCGCCGCGAACCGGAGCGCCCGATGAAGGACCTCGCGATCGAACTCGAGCACCGCCCCGGCGCGCTCGCCGAGATGGGCGAAGCGCTCGGCCACGCCGGTGTGAGCGTGGAGGGCGGGGGCGTCTTCACGGTCGGCGGCGTCGGCATCGCCCACTTCCTCGTTGCCGACACCGCCACGGCGCGCCGCGTGCTCGAGGCCGCCGGGATCCGCGTCCTCGCCGAGCGCGAGGTGGTCGCGGTGCGACTGCGGCAGGAGGAGCCGGGCCAACTCGGGAAGATCGCCCGCCGCATGGCCGACGCCGGGGTGAATATCGAGGCGCAGTACAGCGACCACGATCACCGGTTGATCCTGGTGGTCGACGAGTTCGAGAAAGCGGCGGCCGTGGCCCGGGAGTGGTCGGCGTAGACCGGCCGCGCTCGGCCGCACGCCACGGACCCGCCCGCGACCGACCCCCCGCCCCAACCCGATTTCATGGTTGACCCTCCCGCTCGATATGTTACCATTTGGTCACATTAGCGCCCCGACACGGGCCAGACCCGGCCTCCCCATCGGGCGCTTCGAAGGAGGAACGAGAAATGACCCAAGCGACGTTGGAAGACCACGTGCTCGACATCGATCAGACCCTGGAGATCAAGGCGGCTCCCGCCGAGGTCTACGAAGGCCTGCTCCGCCGCCTTTGTCACATCGAGGGCGTCGACGGGCGGCCCGACGTGATCTTGAAGTTGGAGCGCCGGCCCGGCGGCCGTTACTACCGCGATCTGGGGAACGACGCCGGCCACCTCTGGGGGATCGTCCAGTCGATCAAGCCGCCGTTCCTGATCGAGTTCTTCGGCCCGATGATGATGTCGCACCCGGTGGCGGGCCACCTGATCGTCCGGCTCGCCGAGATTCCCGGCGGAACGAAGCTCGACTTCCGCCACCGCGCGTTCGGAATGGTGCCGCCCGAACTCAAAGAGGGACTCCCGCTCGGCTGGGGCCAGGTGCTCCAGTCGCTGAAGCGCGATGTGGAACGGTAGGCGGGTACGCGCGGCGTGAAGCGCGACCTCGACCCCGTCTGGAAGGCGCTCTCGGATCCCACGCGGCGAGAGATCCTCGATTTGCTGAAGCAGGGGCCCCGCACCACGACGGCGATCGTGGAGCGGGTCCCCGGGCTCTCGCGGTTCGGCGTGATGAAGCATCTCGGCGTCCTGCGGGAGGCGGATCTCGTACGGACGCGGGAGGAGGGGCGCCAGGTCCTCAACAGCCTCAACGTGACGCCGATCCGAATGATCTACGACCGCTGGGTCAGCGGGTACCAGGACCTTTGGGCCCGGAACCTTTCGTCGTTGAAGCGGTCGCTGGAGGAGGAGAACGAAGGAGAGAAGAAGAAGTAGGAGGCGTCTCGAGCCGCAAACGCGTCAGCTATCCAACCGCCGGAACACCCCCACCACCTTCCCCGCCACACGCACGTCGGGATCCGAGGGCCGGACCTCGATCGGTTCGTAGTTCTCGTTCTCCGGGAAGAGAAGAAGCTTGTCCTTACGCGGGAAGTAGCGCTTCACCGTCGCCTCGTCGCCGATCACGACCACCGCGATGTCGCCGCTTCGCACGGGCGTGTCGTGGCGGACGATGACGACGTCGCCGTTGAAGATCCCCGCGTTCTTCATGCTGTCGCCCTGCACGCGCAGCGCGAAGTGCTTCCCGCCCCGGGCCATGGTCCCGTCGATGACGAAGGTGTCCTCGACGTGCTCCTCGGCCAGGATCGGCGCCCCCGCGGCCACGCGGCCGATCAGGGGAATTTCCAGATAGTCGCGCTCGGGCCGCTTCGCGCCGGCGCGGGAGAGTGGGGGGCGAGGACCGGGCACGTCCTCACGCCCGCGGGACGACGTCGTGCGTGACGTCGGCTCGAGCGAACGCCCCTCGATCGCCTGGAGCTCGATGCCACGCGAGGTCCAACGGTCTCGGCGGATTTTGCCCGCCTGCTCCAGGCGATCGAGGTAATAGCGCACACCATTGGTCGAAGCGATGCCGAAGGCCAGGCCAATCTCCCGCAGCGTCGGCGGGCGGCCGCTTTCGTGGAGGGAGGCCGCGATGTACTGGAGGATCGCCTCCTCGCGGTCGGGCCCCGGGTCGGTGATGGCCGCGAGCGTCGGCGCCGGCCGGGCCGCGGACTTGGGCTTCGCTTTCGTGCCCCGGAGGGGCTTCGGCTTCTTGTTCATGCAGGAGAAGATAGTGCACATTTGTGCACTTGTCAAGGGGCGCGCGCGCGAAAGTTCGGCACGGCCCGATTCGCTTGTCCCGCTCTCGATCCCCCGGGCATACTTCGCCGGTGCCGCGCCCGCTCCGATCGGGCGACCGAACGCTTCGCACTTCGGGGGGTTCATGAACGACGCATGGCAGAGACGGCTCCTCCTGGTCGCCGCCACGTGGAACATCGTCGGCGGGATCACCGCGCTGCTCGACCCGGGCAAGCACTTCGCGCAGCTCTTCACGACGGCGCTCGACCTGACCGAGCCGCTCCAGCTCTTCTTCTTCCGCTGCGTCTGGATCAACGTCATCGCCTGGGGCCTCGCCTATCTCCTGGCGGCGTTCTGGGCCGCCTCGCGGAAGGCGATCCTGGTGGCGGGCGCGCTCGGGAAGGCGGCGTACGCGGCGGCCTGCTTCGCGCTCTTCGCCGGCGGGATCGGCACGAACGGGCTCTTCGCGGCGGGCGTCGTGGACAGTCTCTTCGCGATCTTCTTTTTCGCGGCGTTCCTGGCGCAGCGGGCCCGAGGCGCCCTAACCGCGCCCGCGACGAATGGGTGACGTCACCGTCGTCGGCTTCGGCGTGCTGGCCGTCGCGGGGCTCGCGCTCCTCGGCTGGGGCGCCGCCGCGCGGATTCGCGCGCTGATGGTGGCGGGCGGCGCGGTCCTCCTCGGCCTGGCCGGCGCGTGGGTCTTCGGACCCCTCGGAATCGCCGCCGCCCTCGCCGCGCTTCCCTTTCTGAAGTCTCGCCGGAGGGCGTCATGATGCAGCGCGTCGTCTGGAGTCAGTTCGGGGCGGCCATCGACATGCTCGAGAACGCCATGCGCGCCGCGCCCGATCAGGTCTGGGGGGATCGCTCGAAGACGCCCGAGTTCTGGTACGTCGCCTACCACACGCTCTTCTGGCTCGACTACTACCTCAGCGAAGATCCGGAGCGATTCGCCCCGCCCGCGCCCTACACGATGGGCGAGTTCGACCCGGCGGGCGTCCTGCCCGATCGCGTCTATTCCAAGGACGAACTCCTCGCCTACCTCGCGCACGGCCGAGCGAAGTGCCGCGCGGCGCTGGCCACGCTCACCGACGAGGCCGCCGCGCGTCCCTGCGGGTTCCCGCGCCGCGACATGTCGGCGATGGAACTCCATCTCTACAACATGCGCCACGTGCAGCATCACGCCGCGCAACTGAATCTCATGCTGCGGCAGACCATCGACTCCGCGCCCGATTGGGTGAGCAAGGCGAAGGTGACGCTATGAACCGGATCGAGTACTCCCCCGCCGAGCGCGGATGGCTCGCGGCGCTCGCGGTCGCCGGCTTCGCCGGCGTGAACGGCGCCTTCTTCTACGGACTCCTCGCGCAGCCGGGAAGTCTCCGCGCGGCGCTCACGAATCCGATCTCGCTCGCGTTTCTCGTCGAAGCGCTCCTGATGCTCGCCGCGCTCGCCTACTTCCTCGGCAAGTGGGGCGTGAGCCGGCTCTCGTGGCGCTGGTTCCTCTTCCTGTCGCTTCTCGGGAGCATGGCGTTCGCGCTCCCGGTCGTTCTTCTCTGGCGCGGGCGACACGACGCCTCCCGACCGCCAACCTCGTAGGAGATCCCTTGCCCACGACCACCGGGCTCTCGGCCCTGCTGAATCACCACCGCTCCATTCGCTCCTACAAACCCGATCCGATCGACCCCGCCCTCGTCGAGGAAGTCTGCGGCGAGGCGATCGCCGGCGCGTCGTCCTCGGGCAACCTGAACAGCGTCACGATGATCCTCACGCGCGACGAGGAGCGGAAACGGCGGCTCTACGAATTCCACTTCGAGCAGGAGATGGTGCTCGAGGCGCCGCTCGTCATCACCTTCTGCGCCGACTGGTTTCGGACGCGGGAGTGGCTGCGGCGCCGCGGCGCGCGCGACAACTTCAACAACTTCATCGGCTATCACGTGGCCGCGTTCGACGCGATGATCCTCTCGCAGAACGTCTGCCTCGGCTTCGAGGCGCGGGGGCTCGGCATCTGCTACATGGGGACGACGCTCCACTCGATGACCGAACTCGCCGCCTTCCTCGAACTGCCCGACACCTGCCTCCCCGTGACCACGATCGTCGTCGGCTATCCGAACGAGGACCCCGCGAAGCGCGACCGGCTACCGCTGGCCGCGTTCCTGCACGAGGAGAAATACCGCCGTCCCACCGATCTCGAACTCGAGACGACCTACGCGCAGCGGGAGATCCGCGGCTGGGCGCGCTACATGGCGTACCCGGAACTGAAGGCGAAGATCGAAGCGCTCGGCATCACGTCGCTCGCGCAGTTCTACACGAGCGAGGCGAAGTACGATCCGGAGACGTTCCAGGAAGACTCGGCCAAGTTGCGCGCGCTCCTCGAATCGAAACACTTCCTGCCATGACCCGCATGCCGACCTGGTTCGACCGACTCGACGCGCGCGTCACGAGCGTCATGGCGCGCGCCGGGCTGCCGCTCCTTCGCGTGAGCCTCGGCATCGTCTTCTTCTGGTTCGGCGTGCTGAAGTTCTTTCCCGGCATGAGCCCCGCGCAGGATCTCGCGACGCGGACGATCGGAATTCTCACCTTCGGCGCGATTCCGCCCGACGTCTCGGTCGTCCTTCTCGCGGCCTGGG
>DASTSZ010000070.1:0-6189 GCA_035760425.1 Candidatus Eiseniibacteriota bacterium
CCGCGAGTTCTGGGTTCTCGCGCCGGTGATCGTCTTCATCATCTGGATCGGCGTCTACCCGAACACCTTCCTCCGCTTCCTCGACACGCCGTCGGCCGAGCTGATCGAGCGGATGTCGTCGCGCGCGGTGGCGGAGCGGACGATGGAGCCGGAGTACTACGGCGGCGACGAGCCGTCGGGCGTGGATGCGGAGTCGGCCGTTACGGGCGAGGAAGAGATGGGTGACAGCGCCGCGGCCGGGATGGCCGGCGCGCCGCCCGACTCGGCCGACGCCGATGCGCCGCCGCCGCCGCCCGTCGGTTCGCCCGGGAGCGTGACGCGATGAACCTGCCGATTCCGATCGACGCCCCGTTGGGCATGATCGAGCCGCTCCTGATCGTCTGCGGCGTCGGGCTCCTGCTCCTGGTGCTCGACCTCCTCCTGCCGCACGGGAAGAAGCACCACACGGCCTGGTTCGCGCTGGGCGGGCTCCTCTGGGCGCTCGTCCGGACGATTCCGCAGTGGGGCCTCTCCGAGCGCGGCTACGCCGGCATGGTGGCGCTCGACAACCTCTCGACGCTCTTCAACGTGATCTTCCTCGCGACGTCGGCGGTGGTCGTGTTGCTCTCGATCCCGTTCCTGCGACGCGACGACGTGGAGCACGCCGAGTACTACTCGCTGCTCCTGTTCGCGACGTCGGGGATGATGGTCCTGGCCTCGGGCCTCGACCTCATCACGCTCTTCCTGGGGATCGAAGTCCTCTCCATCTCGCTCTACGTGCTCGCCGGCTATCGCCGAAACAGCGACGCGTCGAACGAGGCGGCCATGAAGTACTTCCTCCTGGGCGCGTTCGCGTCCGGGATCCTCCTCTACGGCATCTCGCTCGTCTACGGCGCGACGGCCACGACGAATCTCGAGCGGATCGGGGAGGCGATCGCCGGCACGGCGGGCCCCGTCCCCGAAGGGCTCTTCTACGCCGGCATGGCGCTCATTCTCGTCGGCCTCTGCTTCAAGATCGCGGCCGTGCCGTTCCATATGTGGACGCCCGACGTCTACCAGGGCGCGCCGACGCCGATCACCGCCTTCTTCTCGGCGGGCCCGAAGGCCGCCGCCTTCGTCGCCTTCCTCCGGACCTTCTTCATCGCGTTCGGCCCGGCGCAGGCGGAGTGGGACATGGTGATCTCGATCATCGCCGTCCTCACGATGACGGTGGGGAACGTGGCCGCCATCGCGCAGACGAACGTGAAGCGCATGCTGGCCTATTCGAGCATCGCCCACTCGGGCTACGTCCTGATCGGGCTCGTCTCGGGCGGGGTCATCGGCGGCACCGGGGCGGTCTTCTACCTGATGGCCTACGTGGCGATGAATCTCGGCGCCTTCGCGATCGTGGTGCTCCTCGAGCACAAGGGCGAGCGCGGGGAAGAGCTGAAGGACTACGCCGGCATGGGGTTCAAGTATCCCCTCATCGGCGCGCTCCTCTCGCTCTTCATGCTCTCGCTCTCGGGGATTCCGCCGACGGCCGGATTCGTCGGGAAGCTCTATCTCTTCGGCGGCGCCGTGCAGTCGGGCCACATCTGGCTCGCCGTCATCGGCGGCCTGAACAGCGCGATCTCCGTCTTCTACTACCTTCGCCTGCTCGTCCTCATGTACATGAAGGAGCCGCAGGAGGCCTTCCCGCCGATCCGCATCCCGCTCGCGCTGGGTCTGGTGCTCTTGGTGACGGCCGCGGCGACCCTCTGGCTCGGGCTCTTCCCGGGCGCCTGGTTCGCGGCCGCGCAAGAGAGCGTCCGCTCGCTCTTCTCGTAGGCGGCCCGCGCCCCACCGCCGCGATGAGGCTCGCGCGGCGGCCCGGCAATTCGTAGAATCCCACGCATGACCCCGTCCCCGGCGTTCGGCCACGCCCTTCGCGGCGAGTGGCCCCTCGATCCCGATCTCACCTATCTCAATCACGGCACCGTCGGCGTCACCCCGCGGCGCGTCCTGGCCGTTCAACGGGACCTACGCGAGACCATGGAGCGGAATCCGTCCTCCTTCATGCTCCGCGAGTTGACGGGGGACAAGCCGGCGCCCTGGAGGCCCGGTCCGACCCGCATGCGGGAGGCCGCCGCCGCCGTGGCGTCGTTCGTCGGCGTTCGCGGCGAGGACTTCGTCTTCACGCCGAACGTCACGCACGCCATCAACGCCGTGCTACGGTCGTTCCCGTTCGAGGAAGGGGACGAGATCCTCGTCACCGACACAGCCTACGGCGCGATCGTCCATGGCGCTCGGAATCGCGCCCGCGAGTTCGGCGGACAGGTGGTCGTCGCGGAGATGCCTTATCCGACGACGCCCGCCGCGGCGCGAGACGCCATCCTCGCGGCGGCGGGGCCGAAGACGCGGCTCGCCATCGTCGATCACATCTCGTCGGAGTCGGCGCAACTGCTGCCGCTGGCCGAGATCACCGCCGCGCTTCACGAACGAGGCGTCCTCGTGCTCGCGGACGGCGCGCACGCGCCCGGCGCGATCGCCCTCGACGTCCCCGCGACAGGCGTCGACTGGTACGCGGCGAACCTCCACAAGTGGTGCCACGCGCCGCGTTCCTGCGGCTTTCTCTGGACCCTGCCGGAGCGCCAGGCGGGGCTTCACCCATGGGCGATCTCGTGGGGCTGGGATCAGGGTTTCGCGAAGGAATTCGACTGGGTGGGGACGCTCGACCCCACGAATTATCTGTCGGCGCCCGAAGGCGTTGCGATGCTGCGTGAATGGGGATTCGAGGCGGTCTGCGGCTACATGCACCGCCTGGCCTGGGACGGGGCGCGGCTGCTAACGGAGGCGTGGGGGACCGTGCTCGGCCAGCCGGAGGAAATGGTCGGCTCGATGGTGACGGTGCCGTTGCCCGAGCGCGCGGGCGACTCGATGGCGCAGGCCGCGCCGCTTCGGCTGGCGCTCCTGCTCGACGAGAAGATCGAAGTCCAGATGCACGCCTACCGAGGGCGGCTCTGGGTCCGCATCTCGGCGCAGGTCTACAACGACCTCTCCGACGTCGAGCGTCTCGCGAAGGCGGTCCTGCGGCGGATCTGAACTCGATCCGCGGGCGCGCGGAGGAGAGAGCGCGATGAAGACTCGATTCGCCGTCTTGGCCCTCCTGCTGGTCGTGGTCTGCATCCCGCGATTCCAGATGTGGGATCCCGGCCCGGTCGGCCGCCTCGCGGCCGGCGCGAAGAGCGGTCCCTGGGGCCATCCGATCGACGTCGAGGGCTACGAACGCCTCGTTCAGTACTTCCGAGGCGCGGCGCCGGCCGACAGCATGATCGCGCCCTTCTGCTTCCGTCCGCTCGCGCCCGCCGTCGCCTCCGTCATTCCCGCGCCGCCAGGCGTGGCGATCAATCTCGTGAACATCGCGAGCCTCCTGCTCGTCCTCCTGGTGTTGGAGCGCATCGGCCTGCTGGCCGGGCTCGGCTCGCGCGGCCGCTGGGCGGCGGGGCTCCTCTTCACGCTCTCGTTCCCGACCTTCTACTACGGCGCGATCGGCTTCATCGACCCGGTGGCGATCCTCTTCGCGTCGATCTTTCTTCTCCTGACGCTCCAGGGGAGCGGGCTTCTGCTCCTGATTCCGGCGCTCGTGCTCGCGGTGTTGGCGAAGGAGACGAACGCCGTCCTCGCGCTCCTGCCGCTGGCCGGCGCGTACGCGGGAGGGCGGTGGAATCGGGAAGCCTTTTTGGACGCCGTCGTCTTGCTCGCGACCGCCGCGGGCACTTACATCCTGGTTCGCGCCGCCGAGCCCTTCCCGGGTCAGGACGTCGTCTGGCTGCCTTCGCTCGCGGCGGCGGCGGAGAATCTCTCGAGGCCGAGGACCTACCTCAGTTTGGCCCTCACGATCGGTCTTCCGGGGGCGTTGGCGGGGCTGGCGCTGGCGACGGGACGAGCCAAGGCGACGCTCACGGCGCCCAGCCTTCGCGTCCTCGCCACGGGGACGATGCTGGCGGGCCTGCTCTACGCGTACTCGATCTTCGCGGCCTACACCGACGGCCGCATCCTCTGGATCGCCTACCCGTGCCTGGCGCCCATCGCGGCCGCGTGGTGGGAAGGCGTGCGAACGAAGAAGTAGGCGTATACTTGGTTCGCCCCCCGGCGGGGCGGAACATGGGTCGTGGCGGCACAAGGATCGAAGTGAACGACGGCACGCCTCGGCCCGGCGCCGAGGGAGGATGGCATGCGTACGAGCACGCACTCACACCGAATCCTGCGAGCCGCTCCCGCGGCCGCGAGCCTCCTGCTCCTACTCAACTTCGTCGGATGTTCGAAGTCCACTCCGGTCGGACCGCTCGAGAGCGGCGCCCGCAGCGTCACGGTCTCGAGCGCGGCCGCCGATGCCGGCGGATTCGGATCGGGGGACTTCTACCCGCTCGCGACGGGGAACGCGTGGGACTACGAGGGCGTGGTCACACTGCGGGACCTGAATCCGGATGGAACGCCGGGCGCGGTCATTCAAACCATTTCCTATACGGAATCGCATCGCATCCTCGGCACGGAATCCCGCGACGGTCACAGCTACTTCGTGCGGGAGGATGTCCGCGTCGAGGACGTGGCGCCCGACGATCCCTGGACCATCTGGACGCGCATGCGCCAGGATCGGACGGGGCTCTACGCCGCCGCGGACGGCTCGGACGTGCCGCCGGTTCTCGACGGCGCGTCGGCTCCAGTGCTCGCCCGCGGCGCGGCCGCGCGGACATCGGGCATCGACTTCGCCGCGTTGCGAGCCCGCGGATTCACCGAGGAGGGGATCGCTCGCTTCGAAGGCCGCGTGGCGCGGCTTCGCGACGCGGTCCGAGGACTCGTGTCGCCGAGCGCCTCGGGCGCACGCGCCTCGGCCGAGGAACTGACCTGGCTCCTCTACCCGGCTCGAATCGGCCGCGAGTGGAACATGGTGCCGGGATTCATCTGGCCGGTCCGCGTGGACGGGATCGAGATGCGTTCGACGGCGGCGGGCTCGTTCGTCGCGTATCGGCTCGAGACGAACCCGACCGGCGAGCCGCTCGGGGAGGGCGAACACATCACGCTCTACTACGGGCGCGCCGGATTCCTGGGCCTCTCGGTGCGGATTCGATCGACGGCGTTCGATCAGGACGGCAATCCGCTCGGCGACGTCGTCTACGAGGATGTCGCGAGCCCGGTCTCCATCGCGACGGGACTCTAGCGCGGTTTCGCCGCCTATACCGACCGCCGGACGCTCTGGATCACCCACTCGTTCCTCGTTCCAGTCACCGCGTGTTGGTCCGAGAGAATGCGCCGAAAGTGGTATCGCTGGACGGAACTATTCAATCGTCCGTCGGTGATGGAAGAGGCTACGCTGATGGTGCCAGCCGGTCCCCCCCCAGCGAGGCATCATGAGACAGAACCAGTTCGGCGTCGCGAAGATCGCCCTGGGCATCGGTGCGCTCGCCCTCGCTGTCGGTGCGATCGGGTGCGACGAAAGCCCTACCAAACCTACCGTCAACCCTCCGTCCGCCAATTCGGGCAGGATCGCCTTCGTGAGCGATCGCGAGTTCTTCCCGCAGATCTATGTCATGGAGTCGAGTGGCTTCGGTGCGATCAGGCTGACGTCGGAGGGGCAGAACTACGACCCCGTCTGGTCGCCGGACGGACGGAAGATCGCTTGGATACGCGAACGCAGCGACGACATTGGACTCTACGTCATGAATGCCGATGGCAGCGCGCAGCGGAATCTCACGCCCGGCATGGGCGCCTACCGTCCTTCGTGGTCGCCTGACAGTCGCAAGATTGCTTTCTCCGCGGGGGCGCAGACCGGCGGGTTCACCAGCTCACAGGTCTTCGCGGTCAATGTCGACGGATCCGAACTGACCCGCCTCACAAGAACCGCCCAGGGCAGCTACGCGGCGAAGTGGTCTCCCGACGGCTCCCGGATCGCCTATTTGAGCAGCCCGACGATGAGCTCCAACCAGGACGTCTACGTCATGAATGCCGACGGGTCAGATCCGGTCAACCTCACGGGTACCGCCCCGAACTTGGGAAACCGAGACCCGGATTGGGCGCCTGACGGAACTAGAATCGTCTACACGAGCTGGCGTGACGGCAACGCGGAGTTGTACCTGGTGAACGTCGATGGCTCGGGGACCGCAAGGCTCACCAACAATATGGTCTCGGATGAGGGTGCCGTGTGGTCCCCTCGAGGCGACGTAATCGCTTTCTTCCGATACCCGAGGATCTGGG
>DASTSZ010000071.1:0-4409 GCA_035760425.1 Candidatus Eiseniibacteriota bacterium
CCGCCGTCCGCTCCGAGGGCGACAAGCCGAAGAGCGAGCGCCGCTACGGCACGCTCGGGCTCGGCATGGGATTCACGGTCCTCATCTCGTTCATTCTGGGCTTCGGGATCTTCTTCTGGCTTCCGCTCAAGTTGACCGACATGACCGGCGTGCAGGATCCGTTCCTCTACAACCTGATCGACGGCGACATCCGCCTCGTCTTCTTCCTCGTCTACATCTTCGGCATCGGGCTCTGGGGCGAGATGCGCCGCGTCTTCCAGTACCACGGCGCCGAGCACAAGACGATCCACAACCTCGAGTCGGGCCTCGACCTCACGCCCGAGAACGCCGACGCGCAGAGCCGATTCCATCCGCGCTGCGGCACGTCGTTCCTCTTCCTGGTCGTGATCGTCAGCTTCATCGTCTTCGCCTTTTTCGGACGTCCCGACACGCTGATCGACCGGGCGATCCGCTTCGCGCTGATCCCCGTCATCGCGGGAATCTCCTTCGAGATCATCCGCTTCGCCGGCGCCCACTACGACAAGCCCTGGGTCCGCTGGATGAGCGAGCCGGGTCTCCAGCTGCAGCGCCTCACGACGCGCGAACCGTCTCGCGACATGCTCGAAGTCGCGATCGCGGCCCTTCGCGCCGTCCTCTAACTTCCGCCTCCCGTGCGCGACGCGCTCGAGAAGGCGAAGACCCGCTTCGCCGACCTGACCAAGCAGCTCGAGGATCCGAACCTCCATTCGAATCCGGCCGAGATGCGCCGCATTTCGAAAGAGCGGAGCGACCTCGAGGAACTGGTCGGCGCCATTCACCGCTACGACGACGTTCTGCGCCGCATCGACGAGGACCACGCGCTCTTGAAATCGGAGAAGGACGCGGAGCTCCTGGCGATGGCGAAGGCGGAACTCGAGGAACTCGAGGCGGCGCGCGCGAAGCTGGAGCTCGAACTCCCGCGGCTCCTCCTTCCGCCCGATCCGCTCGACCAGCGCAACGTGATCCTCGAGATCCGGGCCGGCGTGGGCGGCGACGAGGCGGGGCTCTTCACCGGCGAAGTGCAGCGCATGTACACGAAGTACGCCGAGCGCCACAAGTGGCGCGTGGAGCTCATGGAAATCAGCACGGCGAGCGGCGTGGGGGGCGTGAAGGAAGCGATCCTCATGATCCACGGCGACGGCGCCTACAGCCGCTTCAAGTACGAGAGCGGCGTTCATCGCGTGCAGCGCGTGCCCGACACCGAAGCGAGCGGGCGCATCCACACCTCGGCCGTCACGGTCGCGGTGCTCCCGGAAGCCGAGGAAGTCGACGTGGAGATCAAGCAGTCGGATCTCCAGATCGACGTCTTCCGCGCCGGCGGCCCGGGCGGGCAGAGCGTCAACACGGCCGACTCCGCCGTACGCATCCGGCACATTCCGACGGGCGTCGTCGTCCAGTGCCAGGACGAGCGCTCGCAGCTGAAGAACAAGAACAAGGCGATGAAAGTGCTCCGCGCGCGGCTCCTCGATCTGCAGCGCCAGGAGCAGGAGCGGAAACTCGCCGCCTTCCGGAAGTCGCAGGTCTCGACCGGCGACCGGAGCGCGAAGATCCGCACCTACAATTTCCCGCAGGGCCGCGTCACCGATCACCGGATCGGGCTCACCCTCTACCGGCTGCAGGATGTGATGGAGGGCGACATCGACGAGTTGGTCGACGCCCTCTTCAACGCGGAGCAGGCCGAGCGGCTTGCCGCGAGCGGGGTCGCGGGAGCCACGGCGTGACCGCGCTCGCGGACGGCGCGCGGGCGGCGGTGCTCGCGGCCCTCCGCGACCGCCTGGCGAAGGCCGGCATCGACTCGGCGGCGAACGACGCCGAAGCGATCCTCCTCCACGCGCTTCGAATTTCCCGAACCGACTTCTGGCGCGACCCCGCGACCGCGCTCACCGCGGCCGAGATCGGCGCCGTGGCGGCGCTCGCCGCGCGCCGCGAGAAGCGGGAGCCCCTTCAGCAGCTGATCGGCTCGGTTGGTTTCCACGAAATCACGCTCGACGTCGCCCCCGGCGTCTTCATTCCGCGTCCCGAAACGGAGACCCTCGTCGCGTCGGTGCTGGAGACCCTCGGACCGGCCCGGGCCGCCGAGGGCGGACGGCTCCTCGATCTCGGCGCGGGCACGGGCGCGGTTTCGATCGCCCTCCTGGCCGCGCTTCCGCGCTGGACCGGGGTGGCGATCGACCGTTCGCCGGCCGCCCTCGCGCTCACGGAACGAAATGCCGCCCGCCAAGGGCTCGGCCTCCGATTCCAGGCGCTGGAGGGGGACTTCATGGCCGCCGCGGCCGCCGCCGCCACGGCCTCCGTCGCGGCCGCCGCGCCCAAGCCGGCCGCGGCCGCCTGGGGCGCGACCCCCTACGACCTCCTCGTCTCCAACCCGCCCTACATCCCGACCGGCGCCCTGGCCGGGCTCATGCCCGAGGTCCGGGACCACGATCCCCGGCTGGCCCTCGACGGGGGCCCCGACGGGCTCGACGCCTACCGCGCCATCCGGCGGCTCCTCCCGGCCCTTCTTCGCCCGGAAGGCCTTCTGGCGCTGGAGATAGGGGATGATCAGGCCGATGCTATCTTGAGTATCATGGGGCCGGGTCTGGAGGCGCCGCAGGTGCGGCGCGATCTCGCGGGCCGGCCACGAGTCGTTCTTGGAACGTGGAGAGGCGGGGTGGCATGAAGCCGAACATCGAAACGGAACGCGACGCGAAGGCCGGGACCATCACCATGGACGAGATCTGGATTCAGGGCGGACGGCGGCTCCAGGGCCGCGTCGCCTGCGGCGGTTCCAAGAACGCGACGCTACCCGTGCTGGCCGCCGCGATGCTCGCGCCCGGCCGCTATCGCTTCACGAACGTCCCCGATCTCATGGACGTCGCGACGATGGTGAAGATGCTCGGCCGCTTCGGCATCACCAGCGAACGCGCCGAGACGAACACGCTCCTCATCGACACGCGCAACCAGCAGAACGCCGAGGCGCCGTACGAACTCGTGAAGACGATGCGCGCCTCGATCTACGTCTTGGGCCCGCTCCTCGCCCGCTACGGCGAAGCGCGCGTCTCGCTCCCGGGCGGCTGCGCATGGGGGCCGCGTCCCGTCGATCTCCACATCAAGGGCATGGAAGCGCTCGGCGCGGAGATCGAGATCGATCACGGCTACATCGTGGCGCGCGCGCCGCACGGCCTTCGCGGCGGCACGATCTCCTTCGACATCTCGAGCGTCGGCGCGACGGGGAACATCCTCATGGCCGCGGCGACGGCCGCGGGCCGCACCACCATCGAGAACGCCGCGTGCGAGCCCGAGATCGAAGCGCTCGCGAAGTTCCTCCAGTCGATGGGCGCCGAGATCGAAGGCATCGGCACGCCGCGGCTCGTGGTGAACGGCGTGAACGAACTGCATCCGGCCGACGCGCCGATGATTCCCGATCGCATCGAAGCGGGCACGCTCCTCGTGGCCGGCGCCATCACGGGCGGCGACGTGGAAGTGACGGGCGTCGATCCCGCGCACCTCGGCGCGGTCATCAACAAGCTCGAGGCCTGCGGCTCGTCGCTCGAGACCTCCGACACCGCCGTGCGTCTCCGCGCGCCGGAGCGTCCCGAGCCGATCAACGTCACCACGAAGCCCTATCCCGGCTTCCCGACCGACATGCAGGCGCAGTTCATGGCGCTCCTCTCCGTCGCCAAGGGCGCGAGCACGATCGTCGACACGATCTACCACGACCGCTTCACGCACGTGGCCGAACTCGAGCGCCTCGGCGCCGACATCCGCGTGGAAGGGAACACCGCGTTCGTGCAGGGCGTCGACGGCTTGAGCGGCGCGCCGGTCATGGCGACCGATCTCCGCGCGTCGGCCGCGCTCATCCTGGCCGGCCTCGTGGCGGGCGGCGAAACGCGCGTCTCGCGCGTCTACCACCTCGACCGCGGCTACGAACGTCTCGAGGCGAAGCTCGCCTCGCTCGGCGCCACCGTGCGCCGCGTCCGACCCTAAGGGGACTCTCCCGCCGACATGCGCCCCGTCGTCATCGGCACCGCGGGGCACATCGATCACGGCAAGACCGCGCTCGTTCGCCGCCTCACCGGCATCGACACCGACCGGCTGAAGGAGGAGAAGGAGCGCGGCATCTCCATCGACCTGGGCTTCGCCCACCTCACGCTCCCCTCGGGCCTTCGCGTCGGCATCGTCGACGTGCCGGGGCACGAGCGCTTCGTGAAGAACATGCTCGCCGGCGTGGGCGGCATCGATATCGCGCTGCTGGTCATCGCCGCCGACGAAGGCGTGATGCCCCAGACCCGCGAGCATCTGGCGATCCTGGATCTGCTTCAGATCAAGGCTGGCGTGGTGGCGATTACCAAGCAGGATCTGGTGGATCAGGACTGGCTGGAGCTGGTGATGGCGGACGTGGAGGAGACGTT
>DASTSZ010000072.1:0-5605 GCA_035760425.1 Candidatus Eiseniibacteriota bacterium
CTCGGCGCTCCACGGCCGCGGATCGGGCGATCTCCTCGACCGCGTGCTCGAGCTGATGCCGACCAAGGAGGAAACGCCGGAGGACGCGGGCGCCATTCGCGTCGCGGTGGTCGGGCGGCCGAACGTCGGGAAGTCCTCCATCGTGAACCGGCTCGTCGGGTCGGAGCGCATGGTGGTCGACTCCGTGGCGGGCACGACCCGCGACGCGGTCGACACGAAGATCGAGAAGGACGGGAAGCGCTTCGTCCTCGTCGATACGGCCGGGTTGCGGCGCGAGACGAAGGTGACCGATCCGGTCGAGTTCTACAGCGTGACGCGCGCGCTCCGCGCGGTCTCCCGCGCCGACGTGGTGCTCCTGGTCGTCGACCTCGGCCGCGAGCCGGCCCGCCAGGACGCGAAACTGGCGTCGATGTCGGAAGAGCAGCGGAAGGGGATCGTCGTCGTCTTCAACAAGTGGGACCTGGTCGCCGACCCGCGCGAGGCGCGCGAGGCGATCGAGGAGGAGTTCCTCCGCGTCTATCCGTTCTTGCGCCATGTGCCGCGCCTCTACGTCTCGGCGGCGACCGGGAAGGGGACGCGCGAGATCCTCCCGGCGGTGGCGAAGGTCTACGAGCAGTACACGCGGCAGATCCAAACGTCGGAGCTGAACACGGTCGTCCACTCGATCCTGGACAAGGTCCGGCCGGCCGCCAGCGCCTCCGGCGGACACGTGAAATTCTACTACGCGGCCCAGACCGGATCCCGGCCGCCGAGTTTCGCCTTTTTCGTGAACAATCCTCGATATATTCGTGATAATTATGTACGTTACCTGGAGAACGGTTTGCGCGAGCGCTTCGGTTTCGAAGGCGTGCCGATCCAATTGGAGTGGCGCCGGAGCAAATGACGAAGCGGGTCGCGCGCGGAGGGTAACGCGATCCACATCGACCCCGTCTCGGTCATCCTCGGCTTCCTCCTCGGCTCGATTCCGTCGGGCCTCTGGATCGGACGCGCGCTCGGCGCCGATCTCCAAGGGAGCGGAAGCAAGAACATCGGCGCGACGAACGCCTTCCGCGTGCTCGGCCCCTCCTGGGGCGCGGTCGTCTTCTTTCTCGACACCGCCAAGGGCTTCATCGCCGCCATCTCGCCCCTCATCACCGCGCCGGAGGGCGTCATCGCGTCCTCGGGCATGGGGCTCGGCCCGGCGCTCATCCCCTCGGCCCTCGCCGCGGGGCTCGCGGCCATCATCGGGCACATGTTCTCGCCGTGGGCCGGCTTCAAGGGCGGGCGCGGCGTGGCCACGAGCCTCGGGGTCTTCCTCGGCATCGCCACGCTCCCGACCGGGATCGCGTTCGGCATCTGGGTGCTCCTATTCGTGCTCTCGCGCCGCGTCTCGGTCGGATCGATCGGGGCGGCGATCGCCTACCCGTTTCTCCTCTTCTGGCTGGCGCCCGCAGGCCCCTACCGCACGGTCATCGGGATCGTGGGGGCCGCCGTGGCGCTCCTGGTCGTGATCCGCCACATTCCGAACATGAAGCGGCTCCTGAGCGGCACCGAGCCCGCGCTCTTCGGCGCCGGGGCGAAGGGACCGAAGGCGTGACGATCGGCGTCATCGGCGGCGGTGGGTGGGGAACCGCGCTCGCGTCGATCCTCGCCCGAAAGGGGCACGCCGTCCGGCTCTGGGTCTACGAGGCCGATCTCGCGGCGCGCATGGCCGCGACGCGCGTGAACGACGTCTACCTCCCCGGCATCGAGCTGCCGGCCGCGGTCCAGGTGACGACGCGGCTCGCGGACGCGGCGTCGGGCGCCGAGATGATCCTCCTCGTCACCCCGTCGCACGCCCTTCGCGCGACGGCGACGGCCCTCGCCGCCGAGGCGCGCGGCGCGTTCGCCGCGGCGCCGCTCGTGGTCGTCGCGACGAAGGGGATCGAGAAGGGAACGCTCCGGCGCATGAGCGAGGTCGTGGCCGAGACGCTCCCCGCGCCGGCCGGCGAGGGCGCCGTCGTGCTCGCGGGACCGAGCCACGCGGAGGAGGTCGCGCTCCAGGTGCCCGCGGCCATCGTGGCGGCCTGCCGCGATCATGACCGCGCCGCCGCCGTGCAGGAGGCGTGTTCGACGGAGTCGCTGCGGATCTATACGAACGACGACGTCGTGGGCGTGGAGATCGGCGTCTCCCTGAAGAACGTCGTCGCCATCGCCGCCGGCATCAGCGACGGGCTCGGTTTCGGCGACTCCACGAAAGCGGCGCTCCTCACGCGGGGGCTCGCCGAGATGGCGCGCCTGGGCCGCGCGATGGGCGCGCGCCCCGAGACGTTCGCGGGGCTCGCCGGCATGGGCGATCTGATCGCGACGGCGACGAGCCGTCATAGCCGCAACCGGCGACTCGGCGAGGCCGTCGGCCGCGGCGCCACGCTGTCGGAGGCGCTCGCCGCGTCGCCCATGGTGTCCGAGGGAGTCGGTACGTGTGAAGCGGCGGTGGAACTCTCGCGCCGCCACGGCGTCGAGCTGCCGATCGCCGAACAAGTCCACGCCATCCTCTTCGAAGGGAAGAGCGCTCGCGCCGCCATGCGCGAGCTCTTGACCCGCGACCTGAAACCCGAGGCGGAGAACCGTGTGAGGAGGGAATCGTGAAGTCGCTACCCCAAGGAAAACTCTACTACTCCATCAGCGAGGTCAGCGACCTGGTCGGCGTGAAGCCGCACGTGCTCCGGTACTGGGAGACGCAGTTCAAGATGCTGCGGCCCCGGAAGGGACGCGGCGGCGCCCGCATGTACCGCAAGCGCGACGTGGAGGCGCTCTTCGACATCAAGCAGCTGCTCTACGATCAGCGCTTCACGATCGAGGGCGCGAAACGGAAGCTTCTCGACGAGCGAGTCTCCGAGAAGGACCAGATGGGAATTCCGTTCGCGCGCCTCGACAAGGAAGAGGCGATCCGCGGATTGCGCGACGATCTGCGCGAACTGCTCGATTTCCTGCGTCACGATTCGCCCGCGCCGCGCGGGCGGAGCCGGCGTTCGTCCTAGGCGCGGCGCGCCGACTGGCCGCTTGTCCGGCGGCCTTCGACCCGCTACGATAGGCGGGCACGCCGACTCCATGGCCAAGCAGGTCGGGGCGTAGCGCAGCCCGGTAGCGCACCTCCTTGGGGTGGAGGTGGTCGCAGGTTCAAATCCTGTCGCCCCGACCATTTCGTATTGCGTCCCGCCCCGGGGCCTTGCTCCGGGGCGTCGTCGTTTCCGGCCCGCCGCGTCGGGCCGCCGTCGCCACGCATCGAACTCGAGGGACCGAGTGACCGACTGGGGATACCGCGCCGCGGCGCTCTTGGCGCGGCGCCTGCCGCTGCGGACGAGCGGCGCCATCGCCGACGCGATCGCCGACGCCTACGTGGCGACGCACCCGGTCGTCGCGCGCGCCGTCGAGCGCCGCCTCCGCCGCCTCTCGCAACCCGCCGACGCCCGCGCCACCTATCGCGCCTTCGCGCGCGCCGTGCTCGACTTCCTCCGCGCCCCCGACCGATCGCGCGCGCCGCGCGTCGAATTGGACGACGAGGCGAAGGGAATTCTCGAACGGGCGCGCACCGACGGCGCCGCCACCCTCATCGTGAGCGGCCACTTCGGACCGTGGGAATTGGCGCTCCGCTGGCTCGCGAGCGAGATCGGCCCGCTCGACGCGCTCGCGGCGCCGCACCGGTCCCGCGCCGTGGAGCGCTTCTTCGCGGGACGGCGCGCGGCGTCGGGCGTGCGGACGTTGAGCGCCGGCCGCTCGGCCGCCTCGGCCGCGTTGGCGCGGCTTCGCGCGGGCGGGTGGATCGCCGCCCTGACCGACCGCGGCTGCCGCCCGCGGCGCCTCGTCGAGGGGCTCGACGGGCTCGTGCCGATCGACCGCGCGCCGCTCCTCCTCGCGAGCCGCGCCGGCGCGCGCGTGATGGGCGGCGTCTCCTGGCTCGGCGCGAACGGCGCGCTCCATGTCCGCTTCCTCGAGCCCTTCGCGCTCGCGCCGGAACGCGAAGGGCTCTCGCTGGCGCAGGCGGCCCACCGGCTCCAGCGGTTCTTCGACGCGCACGTGCGCGCGCATCCGACGCAGTGGTACGAGTGGACCGCGCCGCGGCCGGACGCCGGACGCGAGCCGGCCGCGTGAAGGTGACGGCGGTGATCCCGGCCAAGGACGCGGCCTCGACCATCGGCGACGTGGTGCGCGGCGTGATGGCGGAGACGCCGGGCGCCGACGTGATCGTCGTCGACGACGGTTCCGCCGACGCCACCGGCGAACGGGCGCGGGAGGCGGGGGCGCGCGTCGTGCGGCACGAGGTGAATCAGGGAAAGGGCGCGGCCCTTCAGTCCGGCTTCGACGCCGCGCTCGCGTCGGGCGCGGAGGCCGTCGTGGCGCTCGACGCCGACGGCCAGCACGATCCCTCGTACGCGCCCAAGCTCATCGCCGCCCTGGACGGGTTCGACGTCATCGTCGGCAGCCGAAACGCCGATCGGACCGGCATGCCGTGGCTTCGCCGCAAGACGAACGACGTCACCTCCTGGTGGGTCTCCCGTCTGGCGGGGCAGCGCATCGAGGATTCGCAGTCGGGGTTCCGCGCCATTCGCGCCACGGTCCTGCGCGCCGTCCGCCCCGCGAGCCGTCGCTTCGACTACGAGTCCGAGTTTCTCGTCGCCGCGGCGCGCGCCGGGTTTCGCATCGGGGCCGCCCCCATCCCGACGCTCTACAACGCGCCGGGCAGCCACATCCACCCCTTCCGCGACACGATCCGGTTCATCCGCTTCGTGTTGCGGCATCTCTTCCGGTAGGCCATGGACATCCTCGTCACCAACGACGACGGCATCCACGCCGAGGGCTTGAAGGTCCTGGCGGAGGCGCTCCGATTGTTCGGCGACGTCACGATCATCGCCCCCGATCGCGAGCAGAGCGCGACGAGCCATTCGCTTACGCTCCATCGGCCGCTTCGCATCCGAAAGGTGTCGGACGGCATCCTAACGGTCGACGGGACGCCTACCGACTGCGTGCTCTTGGCGGTCCATGGATTCCTGAAGAAGAAGCCCGATCTCGTCGTCTCGGGGATCAATCACGGGCCGAATATGGGCAACGACGTCTTCTACTCCGGGACCGTCGCGGCGGCGGTGGAGGGGGCCTTCCTGGGTATTCCCGCGGTGGCGCTCTCTCTGGCATCGTGGACGAGCGTGGGATTCGAGGCGGCGGGACGCGTGGCGGCCAAGTTGGTGCCCGATCTGGTGCGCGCGGGGATTCCGCCGGGGAAGTGCATGAACGTGAACATCCCGGCGGTGCCGTGGGACGAGTTGCGCGGCGTGCGCGTCACGCGGCTCGGAACGCGCGTCTTCCGCGACGTGGTGGTGGAGAAAACGGATCCGCGGGGAAAGAACTACTATTGGATCGGCGGGGAAGCGCCGACCTGGGAGCCGGACGAAGCGAGCGACTTCACCGCCGTCTCCGAGAAGTTCGTCTCGGTGACGCCGCTCACATTCGAACTGACGGACTACAAAGGAGTGGTCGACCTGGAATCGATCGGATTGAACCTGCATGAATCGTGACGATCAAGCCGTCTCGCGGCGGCGCATGGTGGAGGAGCAGCTGAAGGCGCGGGGCATCCACGACGCCCACGTGCTCC